>CAZGTK010000250.1:0-4467 GCA_964528415.1 uncultured Burkholderiales bacterium
GCCCCGATCCGGAGCGCGACCCTGCCGCGGCCGCGCTGCGTCCCGAGTGTCCGCAGCCGCGCCAACACGCGGCCGCGGAGGCATTCGGCGGCCAGGCACCCGTGACGCCCGGTCGCGAGTTCGCCGAGGAGCCGCTGTGGAACGTGTGGGCGGACGGCCGCTACTACGGCAGCTCGGACCGCCGCTTCGGTCTCGACCTGGACGGCCGCAGCGGCTACCTGTCGGTCGGCGCCGACCGCCGCCTGAACCCCGGTCTCGTCGCCGGGCTCGTGTTCTCGATCGAGGACAACCGCACGGACGGTTTCGGCGACGCCTGGCGCATCGACTCCAACGGGTTCAACGTGGGGCCGTACATCGGCTACCGTCTATCGCCAGAATGGTCGGTGGATGCGTCGCTGGGATACGGCTGGCTCGACAACGACAACCGCATCTCGGTGCTTAGCGGCGAGTACTCGACGCAGCGATATTCGGGGGCGGTGAACTTTACCGGCCAGTACGCGCTGGACGAGTTCCGGCTGCGGCCGAAGGTCTCCGCCTACTACAGCTACTTCGACAACGACGGCTACGACCTTGCCGGCAACGTCGCGGGCATCCCGGTGGCGCTGACCGTCGAGCCCGACAGCTTCGATTACGGCGTGGTGGAGGCGTTGGGGGAAGTCAGCCGGGCGTTCCCGATCTCGGGCGGCGGAACTTTCGTGCCCTATGTCGAGGTCGGCGTGCGCTACGAGTTCGAGCAGCCCAATTCCGGCCAGGTGATCACCGGGACCCTCAGCCTGGCGGAGGCGTCGCCATGGAGCGGGTCGATGCGGGTCGGCGCCCGAACGCTGGTTTCGCGCTCGATGTTCGTCGAAGTGAGCGCGGGCTACCTGAGCTTCGGCCAGAACGGACTCGACCTCTGGGAAGGCCGGCTCTACCTCTCCTACGCCTTCTAGGCCCCGGCCCTCGGCAGAATCCGCAGCGGGCGCACGCGCGCCGCCGCGGCTTACTTCTGCTGCTTGCCCTGCTGCACGCCCTGCTCGAAGGCGCGCCGCTCGCGCTCCTTCTGCTCGTTGATGATGAGGCCAGTCGCCGCGCCCGCCGCCGCGCCTGCCACCGCCCAACCCCACTCCCCGGTGATGACGCCCGCGGCAAGGCCGCCGATGGCGGCACCCGTGCCCACGCGCTGGTCCTGCTCGCTGAAGCCCGCGCAGCCCGCCAGCGAAACGGCGCCGGTGAGCGCCACAACCGTCATGAACTTGCGATTCATCTCATGTGCTCCTTGCGTTGCGGCGCCTGCGCGCCGTCACTTCTTGCACGGATAGGTTTCGACCAGAAAACGGAACAGCGTGTCCACGGCGTGGCTCTGCGAGTACTGCGGACGCGTCTTCGCCCAGGCGACGAAATCGCTCATCAACTTGGCCCGGGACGGCGTCGGGTTCGGCGGGCAGATGGATCGCCCCTCCGCCGGCCTGGACGCGTCGTAGAACTGGTAGGCACCCACCAGGATGCCGTGACAGAACGAAATTGCCGTCGCGTAGTCGACCGCGCCGGGGTCGGTGGCGCACACGGCGACGAGATCGGCGGCGTGGCGAATCTGGTAGTTCGGGCGATCCGCCGCCAGGGCGGGCGTCGCGACCATGAGCGCGGCCGCAACGAGAACTGCTCGCATGTAATCCTCCTGAGGAAAGCGCGCCGAGCGAGGCGCAGCGCAAGTCTAGTCGGCCGGTGAACGGCTGACAACGGGACGCGGCGCTCAGCCCGCCGCCAGCGCCTGCCGCGACTCGCGCACCACGCTGGCGGAGGACTTGAGCCAGAGCGCCGCGAGCGCGACGCCGACGACGATGTCGGGCCACGGCGAAGCGCTCGCCGCCACCAGCGCCGCCGCGCCGAGGACGGAGACGTTGGCGACGATGTCGTTCCTCGAGCACAGCCACACCGAGCGCATGTTGACGTCGTCTTCGCGGTGACGCCACAGCAGCCACAGGCACAGGGCGTTCACCGCCAGCGCCAGCGCGCCGACCACGCCCATCGTGACCGGCTCGGGCGGCACCGGGACCAGCGCCTTGTACGCCGCCTGGCCCAGCACGAAGATCCCGAACGCGCCCATGATGGCGCCCTTCACCAGCGCCGCGCGCGCTTTCCAGGCCAGCCCGCGGCCCACCGCGTAGAGGCTCAGCGCGTAGACGAAGGCATCGCCCAGCATGTCCATCGAGTCCGCCACCAGCGCCACCGACCCGGCCAGCACGCCGGCGGTCAGCTCGACGCCGAACATGCCCAGGTTCAGGCCCAGCACCGCCTTCAGGGTGCGGCCCTGCCGCCGCGCCAGCTGCTCGGTCGCGCAGGACTTGTCGTCGCAGCAGCCTGTCATCGAACTCTTCGCCTGCGGATGGGGTCTGTAAAGCGTCCGGCTGCGTGCGGCCGAACGCCAACCTATACTACTACACTTCGTTTCCGGACCTGCTGCGCATGACCCTCGATCGCCGCACCTTCCTCAAGGCCACCGCCGCCGCCGCCGCCGCACCGCTCCTCCCCGCCTGCGCCGCGCCCTCGGTCGGCGCCGCGAAGCCGGCCTCGCTCACGAGCGGCGTCGGCCGGCAGGCGCTGGCCGAGGGCCAGCCGCCGATCGAGGTCTGGGGCTACAACGGCGCCGTGCCGGGCCCGGTGCTGAAATTCAGGCAGGGCGAGCGCGTGCGCATCGTGGCGAAGAACGCGCTCCCGGAGGAGACCACGATCCACTGGCACGGCATCCGCGTGCCGAACGCGATGGACGGCGTGCCGCACCTCACGCAGAAGCCGATCGGCGTCGGCGCCGATTTCGTCTACGAGTTCGACCTGCCCGACGCCGGCACCTACTGGTATCACCCGCACCAGGCCGGCTACCTGCAGGTGGCGCGCGGGCTGTACGGCGCGTTCGTCGTCGAGGAGCCCAGCCCCATCGAAGTGGACCAGGACGTCGTCTGGGTGCTGTCCGACTGGCGCATCAACCCCGACGGCACGCAACGCGAGGATTGGGCCACGTTCCACGACCTCACCCACGGCGGGCGCATCGGCAACGTGATCACGGTCAACGGCCGCAAGCTCGGCGACGGCGACGGCCTGTCGGTGCGCGCCGGCGAGCGAGTGCGGCTGCGGCTGGTGAACGCCGCCACCGCGCGCATCCTGGTGCTTTCCTTCGACGGCCACAGCCCGGTCGTGATCGCCTACGACGGCCAGCCGGTCGCGCCGCACGCCCCCGAGAACGGGCTGGTCGTGCTGTCGCCGTCGGAGCGCGTCGACCTCGTCATCGACTGCCTCGGCGCGCCGGGCAGCCGCCATGCCGTGGTCGAGAAGTTCTACCCGCGTTTCGCGAGCCCCATCGGCCAGCTCGTCTACCGCGACGAGGCGCCGGTGCGCACTCAAGCTTCGAAGGCGCCGATCGCGCTGCCGCCCAATCCGCTGCCGGAGGTGGACCTGGCGAAAGCCGAGCGCCACGAGATCGTCTTCGAGGGCGGCGCGATGGGCTCGCTGCGCGAAGGCATCGTCGAAGGCAAGAAGATTCCGATCCGGCAGATGGTGCAGGAGTACGGCCTGGCGTGGACGGTGAACGGCGTGGCAGCGATCGAGGAGGACCACGGCCACAAGCCGCTGCTCACGCTGAAAAGGAACGGCCACTACCTGCTGGCGATGCGGAACGACACCGCGTGGCACCACCCGATCCACCTGCACGGGCACGCGTTCCGCGTCGTCGCGCGCGACGGCAAGCCGACGCCTCACCAGGAGTGGCGCGACACCGTCCTGATGGCGCCGCGCGAATCGGTGGACATCGCCTTCGTCGCAGACAACCCCGGCGACTGGATGTTCCACTGCCACATCCTGCTGCACCAGGCCGGCGGGATGATGGCGACGCTGCGGGTGGCGTGACCTCTCAGCGGAAGTAGTCCCGCGGCGCGGCGCCCAGCGCGCGGCGGAACATGGCGGTGAACGCGCTCGGGCTCGCGTAGCCGAGGTCGAGCGCCACCGCCGTCACCGGCTCTCCCGCCGCCAGCCGCGCCAGCGCCGCCAGCAGCCGCGCCTGCTGCCGCCAGATCGTGAACGGCATGCCGGTCTCGGCCTGGAACAGCCGCGCCAGCGTGCGCGGGCTGGCGCCGGCGCGCCCGGCCCAGCGCGCGAGCGGCTCGGCGTTGGCGGGGTCGCGCAGCAGCGCGTCGCAGATGCGCTTCAGCCGCTTGTCGGCCGGCTGCGGCAGGTAAAGCGGCAGCGCCGGCGATCCCGCCAGCTCGTCGAGCAGCAGCCGCATCAGGCGGCCGTCGCGGCCTTGCTCGTCGTATCGCAGCGGCACCCGCGTCGCCTCCACGATCAGCTCCCGCAGGAGCGGCGAGACGTTCACCACGCAGCATCGATCCGGCATCGCCCGCGCGGCGTCGGCGCGCACGTAGAGCGTGCGCATCGCCACGTCGCCGTGCATGCGGCTCTCGTGGTCGGTTCCGGGCGGCACCCACACGGCGCGCT
>CAZGTK010000251.1:0-4463 GCA_964528415.1 uncultured Burkholderiales bacterium
CGAGCAGGGCGTGAACGGCCAGGTCGAGATGGCGGCCGCGTTCCACCGCGCCGGCTTCGACGCCTTCGACGTGCACATGACCGACCTCATCGCCGGACGGCTGAGTTTGGCTGCTTTCCAGGCCTTCGCGGCCTGCGGCGGCTTTTCCTACGGCGACGTGCTCGGCGCCGGCGAGGGCTGGGCCAAGTCGATCTTCCACAACGCCCGCGCGCGGGACGAGTTCGAGGCCTTCTTCGGTCGCGGCGACACGCTCGCGCTCGGCGTGTGCAACGGCTGCCAGATGATGAGCAACCTGCGGAACCTCGTCCCCGGCGCGGCCGCGTGGCCGCATTTCGTGCGCACCCGCTCCGAGCAGTTCGAGGCGCGCCTGGTGATGGTCGAGATCGTCGATTCGCCGTCGATCTTCCTCGCCGGCATGGCGGGCAGCCGGCTGCCGGTGGTGGTGTCCCACGGCGAAGGCTACGCCGAGTTCCGCGACGAAGCCGCGCTCGCCGCGGCCGGCGCGCTGACGGCGTTGCGCTACGTCGATAACGCCGGCGCGGCGACCGAGCGTTATCCGTACAACCCGAACGGCTCGCCGCGCGGCGTCACCGGCCTCACCACGCCCGACGGCCGCTTCACGATCATGATGCCGCACCCCGAGCGCGTGTTCCGCAGCGTGCAGCACTCGTGGCATCCGCCGGCGTGGGGCGAGGACGGTCCCTGGATGCGCATGTTCCGCAACGCCCGCCGCTTTCTCGGGTGACGCCGGTGGCGCCTGACAAGGCGATCGAGCCGCCGTTCTATACCGACGAGGAGCTCGACGCGCTGTACCAGAAGGATCCGGTGGAGGCGATGCGCCTCTCGCGCCGCCAGGCCCTGCTCCAGCGCGAGCTGGACGCGAGCGCAGCCGCCGCCGCCGGCGCCCCGCCGCCGAGCGCGGCGGAGGTGGCAACGGTCCTCGAGAAGGCTCGCCGCGTGCTGCTTCGGGACGGGGGCGACCTCGAGCTGGTGGAGGTTGCCGGCGACGTCGTGCGGGTTCGGCTCAAGGGCAACTGCGTCGGCTGCCCACGCTCCGTCATCGACCTGAAGCACGTCGTCGAAAAGGCCGTGCGCCAGCAGTTCCCGCAGATCCGCCGGGTCGAGAACGTGTTCTAGGCGGGCGCGGCGACGCAGGAAAAAGGGCTGCCGCGGCAGCCCTTTTTCGTTTCCGGCGCGATCTCCGGCGCTATTCGATCTTCGCCTTCGTGCGCAGCTGGGCGATCAGCTTCTGCAGCTCCTGCTGCTGCAGCTGCTGGCGGATGTTGTCCTTCACGTCGTCCAGCGCCGGCACCTGCAGCGGACGCGTGTCGTCGAGCTTGATCACGTGCCAGCCGAACTGGGTCTGCACCGGCTGCTGCGTCATCTGGCCCTTCTGCAGCTTGACGAGCGCGTCGGCGAAGGGTTTTACGTAGTTGGCCGGCACGCTCCAGCCCAGGTCGCCGCCGTTGGCGCCCGAGCCGGGGTCTTTGGACTTCTCCTGGGCGAGCTTCTCGAAGCTGGCGCCGCCCTTGATGTCGGCGATGGCCTTCTTGGCGTCGGCCTCGTTCTCGACCAGGATGTGGCGCGCCTTGTACTCCTTGTCGCCCATCTGCTGCTTGAGCTTGTCGTACTCCTTCTTCACCGCGTCGTCGCTGACGGGGTGCTTCTTGAAGTAGTCGTCCAGGTACGAGCGGATCAGCACGTTCTGGCGCGCCAGCTCGAGCCGCGTCGCGACGTCGGCCTGCTTGTCGACGCCCTGGCGCAACGCCTCCTGGGCGACGACTTCCTGCGTGATGAGCGAATCCTTCACGCTCTGGCGCAGCTGCGGCGAATCGGGCTGGCCCTGCGCGACCCGCTCGGCGACGATCTGGTCGACGCGCGACTGCGGGATGACGACGCCGTTGACCTTCGCCGCGGCGCTCTGGGCGTGCGCGGCAGGCGCCGCCAGCAGCGCGGCCGCCACGGCCAGGGGAATCAGTCGGGATACCTTAGTCATGACACTCCTTGTGCAAGGCGATTAGAACTCGTCCGGCGTCAGTGCCTTGATGCTGAGCGCGTGGATTTCGCGCGGCATCAGCTCGGCGAGCGCGCCGTACACCATGCGGTGGCGCGCCATGGCCGGCTGACCGGCGAAGCGTGGGGAGACGATGGTGAGCTGGTAGTGGCCGCCGCCGCCCTTGGCGCCTTCGTGGCCGGCGTGCAGGGCGCTTTCGTCGAGGATCTCGAGGCTCTCGGGCTCGAGCGCCGCGAGCAGCTCGCGCATGCGGGATTCGACCTTCACGCGGGCAGCACCTTGCGGAACGGCCGCACCACGACGCGGGCGTAGACGCCTGCCGCCGCGTAGGGGTCGGCGTCGGCCCAGGCCTGGGCGTCGGCGAGCGAAGCGAACTCCGCCACGATCAGGCTGCCGGAGAAGCCCGCCGGCCCGGGGTCGGCGCTGTCGATGGCCGGGAACGGACCCGCCAGCACCAGCCGGCCCTGCCCCTGCAGCGCCTTGAGCCGCTCCAGGTGCGCTGGGCGCGCGGCGAGGCGCTTGTCGAGGCTGTCGGGATGGTCCTCAGCGACGATCGCGTAGAGCACGGCGTCAGCCTCCCTTCTCGTCCTGCACGTGGCGCGAGAGCAGCAGGCCCTGCAGCAGCGCGAAGAGGAAGGTGAGGCCGAGGCCGCCGAACAGCTTGAAGCGCACCCAGTTCTCCTCGGTGAAGTTGTAGGCGACGAACAGGTTGGCGAAACCCATGAACAGGAAAAAGCCGACCCAGGACAGGTTGAGCCGCTTCCAGACCGGCTCCGGCAGCGTCAGCTGCTCGCCCACCATGGAGCGCACCACGTTCTTGCCGAAGAACGCGTCGGCGCCGAACAGGATCGCCGCGAACAGCCAGTAAAGCGCGGTGGGCTTCCACAGGATGAACGTCTTGTCGCGGAACAGCAGCGTCGCGCCGCCCAGCAGCACGATGATGCCGAGGTTGATCCACAGCATCCGGTCGACGCGGCGCCGGCGCAGCCATTGCCACGCGACCTGGATCCCGGTGGCGACGATCGCGACGCCGGTCGCGGCAAAGATGGCGTCGTCCTTGGCCCCAACCTGTGGATAGAGGAAGTACGCCAGGAAGAAAAGGATGACCGGAAAGAGGTCGAACAGGAATTTCACAGGGCTGCTGCGGGGGGGCGCGGCCGGGCGCGAAGGGGGCTGATGGCGGCGTGTCGCAAGATGCGGAATTTTATCACAGCCCATCAATGCCGCCGGGTCCAGCGCTGGTGGTGCCGGCGCACCGCCTCCCGGACGGCGTCGCCGTAGGCCGGCTTCTGCGACTGCTGCAGCGCCTCCTCGAAAAAGGCCGGGCAGTCCTGCGGCAGCAGCGCGCCGAGCAGGTTGAACGCCCGCTCCATGCGCTCCGGATCCTGCGTGCGGGTGGCGACGATGGCGTGGTTGAACAACAGAATGCGCCACGGGGGGAAGGTTCCCGCCGCGGCGGCGTCGGCGCGCAGCGCCGGGTCGACCGCGTCGATGATCCTTCCCATTCGTTCGCACAGGCCGGCCAGGCGGTCGGAAGCCGTTAGCGTGTTGGCCTGCGCCGCGAGCGCGTTCACCACGGGCTCGAGCACCCGCACGACGCCGCCATGGCGCGCGGTCCACTCCGCCGCCTCGATCGCCAGTTCCCCCAGAAGCGGCGCGGTGCGGCGCTCGCCGAGACGGTCGGCCCACAGTTCGAGATCGGCGAGGCAGCTCAGGGCCTGCTCGCCGAGCCGGGACGGATCCTCGTCGGGCAGGGCGGCGGCGTCGCCATGCCGGCGGTCCAGGTGGTCGAACAGCGCGAACATCTGCTCCAGTGCCTCGGCCAGCAGCGACGGCGGCGAGCCCTCGCCGGGCGCGACACCGGCGCGGCGGTACGCGTCGACCAGAGGCGCTGCCGCGCTTCGCACGCGGCTCATTCGCCGGACTTGTCGAGCTTGAGCGAGAGCGAGTTGATGCAGTAGCGCAGGCCGGTCGGCCGGGGGCCGTCCTCGAAGACGTGGCCGAGGTGGGCGTCGCAGCGGGCGCAGTGGACCTCGGTGCGGACCATGAGGAAGCTGTAGTCCTCCTCGGTCTCCACGGCGTCGGGCGCGACCGGCTGCCAGAAGCTCGGCCAACCCGACTTCGAGTCGAACTTGGTCTGCGAGCTGAACAACGGCTCGCCGCAGCACACGCACCGGTAGACGCCCGCGTCCTTGCAGTCCCAGTACTCGCCGGTGAAGGCTCGCTCGGTGCCGTGGTGGCGGGCGACGCGGTACTGCTCCGTGGTCAGCTGCTTCTTCCACTCGGCGTCGGTCTTGCGGATCTTCTCGGCCATCGGCGGAACCCTCCTGACGTGCGGCTGGCTTGGCAGCGGATTTTACCCGGCGGCGCCGGCGAAGAAAAAACCCCGAGGGGATGCCTCGGGGTCGGCGCCGGGAAAGAACGCTTCAGGCCGCGGTCAGCTCGCGCA
>CAZGTK010000252.1:0-4457 GCA_964528415.1 uncultured Burkholderiales bacterium
GAAGCCGGCCAGCGTCTTCGACTTGACGATGACGTCCTTGAGGATCTTGTTGACCGCGTGGCCGAGGTGGATGTCGCCGTTGGCGTAGGGCGGGCCGTCGTGCAGCACGAACCTGGGCCGGCCGCGGCTGGCTTCGCGGATGCGCTGATAGATCCTGCGCTCCTGCCACTGCTTCACCATCAGCGGCTCGCGCTTGGCGAGGTCGCCGCGCATCGGGAACGGGGTGTCCAGCAGGTTGAGGGTTTTCTTGTAGTCGGTCATCGCGTGGTCGGGAGAGTGGGCCGGCGGCGCGCCTCAGCGCAGCAGCGCGTGGGCGCGGTCGACGTCGGCGAAGAACGCGCGCGCGTTGTCCACGTCGCGGCGGATCTGCGCCACCAGGGATTCCAGGTCGGGATACTTTTCCTCGTCGCGCAGCTTGGCCCTGAAGTTGACCCGCAGGTGCTGGCCGTAGATGCGGCGATCGAAGTCGAACAGGTGCACTTCCAGCGTCGGCTTGCCGTCGGCGTGCACGGTCGGTCGCACGCCCAGGCTCGCCACGCCGCGCACCGGCGCATCCGCCAGCCCGTCGACCTCGACGGCGAAGATGCCGGAGAGCGGGGGGCGATTGTGCTTCATCAGGATGTTGGCGGTGGGAAAGCCGATGCGGGTGCCGAGTTTGTCGCCGTCGACGACGCGCCCGCTGATGCTGTAGGGCCGCCCGAGCAGCGTCTCCGCGCCGGCGAGGTCCCCGGCGGCGAGCGCCTCGCGCACCGCGGTGCTGGAGACGCGCGTTGCGCCCACGGCCACGGTCGGCATGGTCTTCACGTCGAAGCCCAGCTCGCGGCCGCGCTCGGCGAGGAACGCGAAGTCGCCGGCGCGCCGCGCGCCGAAGCGGAAGTCGTCGCCCACCAGGAGCCAGTGCACGTCGAGCGAACGGTGCAGGATCCGGAACACGAAGTCCTCGGCGGTGACGCGGGCGAACTCGTAGTCGAAGCGCAGGATGACGGCGTGCTGCACGCCGAGCTCCGCCAGCAGCTCCAGTTTCTCGCGCAGGCTGGTGAGCCGCGTCGGCGCCTGGTCCGGGGCGAAGAACTCGCGCGGATGCGGCTCGAAGGTCATCAGGCACGCCGGCAGCGAGCGCTCGCGCGCGGCCGCCACCAGCTGCGCGATCATCGCCTGGTGGCCGAGGTGGACGCCGTCGAAGTTGCCGATGGTGAGCGCCGCCGGCCCGAACGGCGAGCCCGGCACGCCCCGTGAGATCCGCATGAGGGGTAACGCAAAAGCTTGAATGATAGCGTGTTTTTAACCCCCCGGTCCAGCCGTCGCGGGATCCGGGGCCGCGGTCCCGGGGGCTGCGCCCGCGAACCGGCTTGCCGTTAGAATCGGCGGGAGGGAGGCGCAGCGCGTCGCGAAGCGCAAAACCGGAGGCATGAACTGAACTCGCGCAGATCCGCACCGCGACGAGCGCGGGCGCTGGCGGCGGCCGGGCTGGCCGTCGCAATGGCGCTCAACGGCTGCGCGTCGCCGCGCGCGCCGGCCAAGCGCGGCGTGCCGCCGCAGGCGTCGGACTTCCGGCTGCAGAACTTCGCCAAGACCGACCTCGACATGGTGGCCGAGGTCCACGTGCAGGAGTCGATCGCCACCCTGCGCCTGCTGACGGTAAAGCTCTACAAGCGCAATCCGCGCGAGTGGCGGCGCGGCGGGCAGCCGAGCCTGGAGGCGGCCGTGGCGCGCATCTTCGACACCAATACGACCTGGAACTTTCCCGAGTTGGAGGGCAAGCAGGGCACCGACGCGATCCACCTCGCGTTCCGCGAGGACTTCCAGGGCGACCGCGTGCTGGCGTTCATGGGTGGGCTCACCCGCATGGTGCTGGCCGCGTACAACGACAGGACCGAGTTCTACGTCACCGACGAGCTGGACCCGCAGAAGCTCTACAACGCCGCGCGCAACGTCGAGATGGCGGCGTGGAAGCTCGGCAACGCCCGCAACGCCTCGGGTCAGCTGTTCCTAGTGTCGAACGAGCTCGACTGGAACAACCGCAATCTCTCGTTCGAGCGCGAGTTCGGGCGCCTGATCGGCCAGCTCGACGTGCTCTCGGCCGTGATGGCCGAGCGCTCGGGCCGCACCGTGGTGAAGGTCGTCATCAATCTCGCCACCGGCATCTTCCTGCCGGTGCCGATCCCGGTGGCGAAGTGACGCTTCAGTCCGCCGCGCGGCGGTAGAACTGGCTCAGGCGCACGCCCAGCAGCCAGAGCGCGGCGAAGTACGCGGCGGCCCCCGCTGCGACGAGCGCGGCGAGATGGCCGGCCCGCGCGAGCGCGCCGGCCTGGAGCCAGGCGCCGTCGGGCCCCGCCAGCCAAGCGAGCAGCGCGCCCATCGCGGCCACGGCGGCGGCCACCTTGGCCAGAAACGCGGGCCACCCGGGCTGCGGCTGATAGATGCCGTCGCGCCGCAGTCGCCGGTAGAGCAGCGCGGCGTTCAGGCAGGCGCCGAGGCTGATCGCGAGCGCCAGCCCGGCGTGCCGGAGCGGGAAGATGAACGCCAGGTTCATCGCCTGGGTGGCGAGCAGCGTGATGACCGCGAAGCGCACGGGCGTGCGGATGTCCTGCCGCGCGTAGAAGCCGGGCGCCAGAACTTTCACCAGAATCAGCCCGATCAGCCCGACGGCGTACGCCACCAGCGCGCGGCGCGTCATCCAGACGTCCTCGGCGCCGAACGCTCCGTGGTGGAACAGCGTCGCGATCAACGGAACGGCCAGGACGGCGAGGGCCGCCGCGGCCGGCACCGTCAGCAGGACCGTCAGGCGCAGGCCCCAGTCCAGGAGCTGCGAGTACGCCTCGCGGCTGCGGTCGGCGTGGTGCTTGGAGAGGCTCGGCAGCAGCACGGTGCCGAGCGCCACCCCCAGCAGGCCGGTGGGAAACTCCATCAGGCGGTCGGCGTAGTACAGCCACGACACGCTGCCGGTGACCAGGAAGGACGCGAAGATGGTGTTGATCAGCAGGCTCACCTGTCCGACCGAGACGCCGAACACCGCCGGTCCCATGAGCGTGAGGATGCGGCGCACGCCGGGGTCGCGGAAGTCCAGGCGCAGCCGCGGCAGCATGCCGATGCGCGCGAGAAACGGCACCTGGAACGCGAGCTGCAGAATGCCGCCTGCCAGCACGGCCCACGCCAGCGCCGCCACCGGCGGGTCGACGTGGGGCGCGAGCCAGAGCGCCGCGCCGATGAAGCACAGGTTCAGCAGGACCGGCGTGAACGCCGGCACCCAGAAACGGCTCCAGGTGTTGAGGATGCCCGCCGCCAGCGCGGTGAGCGAGATGAACGCGATGTACGGGAAGGTGATGCGCAGGAGCGAAACGGTCAGGTCGAAGCGCTCGGGCGTGCGCGCGAAGCCGGGCGCGCTCACGTAGATGATGGCCGGCGCCGTGACCACGCCGAGCAGGGCCACGAGCGCCACCGCCAGCGCCAGCGCGCCCGCGACGCGGTCCACCAGCGCCCGGGTGGCGTCGTGGCCGTGGCGATTGCGGTACTCGGCGAGGACCGGGACGAAGGCCTGGGAGAAGGCGCCCTCCGCGAACAGGCGCCGCAGCAGGTTGGGCGCCCGGAACGCGACGAAGAACGCGTCGGTGGCGAGCCCGGCGCCGAAGATGCGGGCGATCAGCACGTCGCGCACGAAGCCCAGCACCCTCGAGAGCAGCGTCATGCTGCTCACGGTGGCGACGGCGCGGAGGAGGTTCATTCGGCGGGGCGGGGCGGCGGGTTCGGGCGATGATAAAGCAATCGGCCTGGGGGGCACACCCGAGGCCCCCGGGCGAAGGCGGCCCGGCCGCCTTGCCAAGCGCCGCCGTTTTCCGTATCATTCGCCGCTTTCTTCAGCACGTTAGCGAGATTTAGATGGCCAACTCGGCACAGGCGCGCAAGCGCGCGCGGCAGGCGGTCAAGCGGCGCGCCCACAACGTGGCGCAGCGCTCGGAGTACCGCACCGCGATCAAGAAGGTGCGCAAGGCGATTCAGGGCGGCGACAAGGCCCAGGCTCAGGCCGCGCTGCAGGAGTGCGTGAGCACGGTGGATCGCATCGCGGACAAGAACATCCTGCACAAGAACACGGCGGCCCGGTACAAGAGCCGGCTGGCCCAGGCGGTCAAGGCGCTGGGCTGACGCCGTCGCGTCCAGCAAAAAAGGCCCGGATCGATCCGGGCCTTTTTGTTTGCGCGGCCGCCGCTATTTCGGCGCCGGACCCCTGGCGATCTGGGTGAACGCCGAGAGCATGTCGCCCGGCAGCGGAAACACGATGGTGTTGGACTTGTCGCCGGCGATCGAGGTCAGCGTCTGCAGGTAGCGCAGCTGCATGGCCTCGGCCTGGCGCGAGAGCATCTGCGCCGCCTCCAGCAGCTTCTCGGAGGCCTGCAGCTCGCCCTCGGCGTGGATGATCTTGGCGCGCCGCTCGCGCTCGGCCTCCGCCTGGCGGGCGATGG
>CAZGTK010000253.1:0-4442 GCA_964528415.1 uncultured Burkholderiales bacterium
CTTTGCGTTGTACAGGAGTCGGGCGGCTCTTCGTCTCCGCGGTGAACAGACTCAAAGCTTGATCTTGGGATCGAGCCAGTCGCGCAGCGAGTCGCCGAACAGGTTGAAGGCGAACACCGCCAGGCTGATGGCCACGCCGGGGAAGATGATCATCCACGGCGCCTCCTGGTAGAAGTCGGCCGCCGACCCGGAGAGCATGAGGCCCCACGCCGGCGTCGGCTCGGTGACCCCGAGGCCGAGGAACGACAGCGACGCTTCCAGCAGGATCGCCTGGCCGACGAAAGCGGTCAGCATGATCAGGAACGGCGCCACCACGTTCGGAACGATGTGACGGAAGATGATGCGGGAGTGCGAAAAGCCGGCCGCGCGCGCCGCGTCGATGTAGGGCAGCTCGCGAATCGCCAGCGCCGAGGAGCGCACGACCCGCGCCACCTTGGGCACCATCGGCAGGCCGATCGCGAAGATCAGGTTGAAGTCGATGCCGAAGACGATGTTCTGGCCCAGGATCGCCACCACCGCCAGCGCCAGCACGATGATGGGGAACGACAGCAGCACGTCCATGAAGCGCTGGATCACCATGTCGATGCGGCCGCCGAAGTAGGCCGAGGCCACGCCGATGATGGCGCCCGCCGTCGAGCCCCAGAACGAGGCGAGGAAGCCAACCGACAGCGCGGTCTGGGAGCCGTAGATGATGCGCGAGAAAACGTCGCGGCCGAAGTTGTCGGTGCCCATTGGATGGGCCAGCGACGGCGCCGCCAGCAGGTTTTCGTAGTCCACCGCCAGCGGGTCGAACGGCGACACCCACCGGGCGAACACCGCCGCGAAGATCATCACGAGGATGACCAGCAGGCCGAACGCGCCCATCGGCTGATGCACGATGAAGGCCAGCACCGGATGGTGCTGCTTGGGCACGCGGTAGGTGATGACGGGGGCGGCGGCTTCGCTCATTTAGCGGTACCGAATGCGCGGATCGAGCACGGCGTACAGCAGATCGATCGCGAAGTTGATGAAGATGAAAAAGAAGGACACCAGCAGCACGAGGCCCTGCACTAGCGTGTAGTCGCCGCGGCCCACCGCCTCGACGAACAGCTTGCCGATGCCGTTCAGGTTGAACACCTGCTCGGTGACCACGAGGCCGCCGATCAGGAACGCGAACTCGAGGCCGATGACGGTCACCACCGGCAGCATCGCGTTTCTCATCGCGTGGCGCATCACCACCAGACGCTCCAGCACGCCCTTGGCGCGCGCCGTGCGGATGTAGTCCTCCTGCAGCACCTCCAAGATCGTGCTTCGCATCATCCGGGTCGCCACGGCGGAATAGCGGTAGCCCACCGCCAGCGCCGGCCAGATGAGCTGCGAGAGGTTCTTCATCGGGTCTTCGAGGAACGGCGTGAAGGTGAGCGGCGGGTGCCAGCTGAAATAGGAGAGCAGCAGCAGGATGATGATCATGCCCAGCCAGAACGACGGCACCGCCAGGCCGGCGATCGAGAACACACGGATGGCGTGGTCGATCCAGGTGTCCTTGAACAGCGCCGAGAGCGTGCCCAGCGGAATGGCGATTAGCACGGCCAGGATCGTGGCCATGATGGCCACCTGCAGCGACAGCTCGAGCCGGATGCCGATCTCGTAGGTGATCGGCTGGCCGGTCCACATCGAGTAGCCGAGGTTGCCCTGCAGCACGCCGCCCATCCACTTGACGAACTGCACGTAGATCGGCTGGTCGAGGCCGAGGCGCGCGCGCTCGGCGTCGATGACCTCCTGCGGCACGCTGCCGCCCTCGCCGCGCAGCATCACGTCGACGATGTCCCCCGGCATCAGGCGCAGCATCAGGAACACCAGGATCGCGACGCCCAGCAGGGTCGGGATCATCATCAGGATGCGGTTCAGCGTGTAGCGCAGCATGTCTCGCCTGCAACTCGGTTTGCGCAGCCCGCGGGCCGGCGCGGGAGATCAGCCCACGCGCCGGCCGCGGCCCGCCAGGTCACTTGGACAGCCAGACGTCGTCCAGGTCCTGGTTAAGGTAGTGGCTGGGGGTGATCTCCCAGCCGTTCAGCTTCTTGTTGGTGATGATGATGCGATGCCACCAGATGGTGGGAATGATGTAGGACTTGTCGAGCACGTGCTGCTCCAGCTCGCGCAGGACCTTGTAGCGCTCCTTCTTGTCGAGCTCGCCCGACTGCTTGTCGTACAGGTAGTTGACCTTCTGGTCGATGTAGCCCGAGTAGTTGATGCTGGAGCGGTCGGCCGAAAGGTACTTGAGCAGCTGCAGGTTGGGCTCGTCCATGAAGTCGCAGTTGAAGTCCAGCGCCGCGTCGAATTCGCCGCTTTGCTGCTTCGCCAGGTACTGCTTGGTCTCGAGCTGCTCGTGCTGGACCTGCAGGCCGACCTGGCGCCACTGGTCGATCAGGAACACGCCGACGGGCGTGTACGGCATCGCCACGTTGCGGTTGGTGAGCTTGAACTGGATGCCTTCGGCGCCGGCCTCCTTCAGCAGCCGCTTGGCCTCGGCCCGGGACTTGTCGAGATCCTTCCAGAAGCCCGGATAGGTGGTCAGCTCCTTCTCGCTGGCGGCCAGCTCGTAGCCCGGCCGCAGCAGGCCGCCGACGTGCCGCACCAGCGCGACGCGGGAAAGCGCCTCGGCGCCGCCCCACCGGTCGATGGACAGCGACAGGGCGCGGCGCACGCGCTCATCGTCGAACGGCTTCTTGTTGGTGTTGAAGCTCACCACCAGCGCGCAGACCCACGGCGTCTCCTCGACGCGCGCCTGGTCGCCCAGCGACTTGACGATGCGGTCGCGGTCCGCCGGCGAGTGGCCGCGGAACTCGGCCAGCACCTCGCCCGCCGACAGCGCGTTCACCATCGGCGCGCCCTTGATGAAGATGGCGCGGTAGCTGTCGAGGTAGGGCTGGCCCTTGCGGAAGTAGCTATCGTTGCGCTTGCCGACCCAGTGCGATCCGGCCACGTGCTCGACGAAGGTGAAGGGACCCGTGCCCATGATGTTGCGCTCGGGGAACTTGGGGTCTTCCTTCAGCTTCGCCGCGCTGTAGACGCAGTCCCACGGGCTGGCGAAGTTCGACAGCATCGAAGCGTTGCGCTTCTTCAGCTTGAACACCACCGTGTGGGCGTCCGGCGTCTCGATCGAGGCGATGTCGGCGTAGGCCGCCTTGCGCAGCGAGCGCACGCCCGCCGGCGGGTTGGCGATGCGCTCGTAGGTGGCCTTCACGTCCGCGGAGGTGAACGGCGTGCCGTCGTGGAACTTGACGCCCTTACGCAGCTTGAACGTGTAGGTCAGCCCGTCGGGCGCCACGGTCCACGACTCCGCCAGGTCGCCCTGCACCTTCGGATAGTTCTTGGCGTCGAACCGCAGCAGCGTGTTGTAGTGCGGCCGCACGGGGTGGATGAACGCGAACGACGAGTTCGCGTGGCAGTCGTAATTGGGCGGCTCGGCGCTCACGGCGAACTTGAGCTCGCCGCCCCGCTGGGGGGCCTGCGCCAGCACCTGACCCGCGCCGAGCGCGGTGGCCAGGGCGCCTGCGATTAACACGGTAGTTCGTTTCATGCCGGATCCTCCTTCCTGGTAAGTCGAAGTCGTTGCTCGAGTCTGTCCTGCGGGCCGCTGGTTCCCCGGGGGAAGCGCGTCCTTCTCGGTTATAGCTTGATGCACGCCGCGTGGTGGCCGTCGCGCACTTCGCGCAGCGGCGGCACGGTGCGCCGGCATTCGTCGTCGGCCAGCGGGCAGCGCGTGTGGAAGACGCAGCCGCTCGGCGGCTTCAGCGGGCTCGGCACCTCGCCGCCGAGGGGGCGGCTCGCCCGCCGCCGCTCCAGCACCGGGTCGGGTATCGGCACCGCCTCCAGCAGGGCCTTGGTGTAAGGATGCTGCGGGTCCGCGTAGAGCGCGTCGCGCGCGGCGATCTCCATCACCTTGCCCAGGTACATCACGACCACGCGGTCGGAGATGTGGCGCACCACGGCAAGATCATGCGCGATGAACAGGTAGGTGAGCTTGAGCCGCTCCTGCAGCTCCTCGAGCAGGTTGATGATCTGGGCCTGGATCGAGACGTCGAGGGCCGAGACGGGCTCGTCGGCGATGATCAGCTTCGGTCGCAGCGCCAGCGCCCTCGCGATCCCGATCCGCTGCCGCTGGCCGCCCGAGAACTCGTGCGGGAAGCGGTTGTAGTGCTCGGGATTGAGGCCGACCGTCTCGAGCAGGTCCTGGACGACGCCCTTGACCTCGGACCGCTTGACGATCCCGTGCAGCAGCATCGGATCGCCGATGATCTGCGCGATCCGCTTGCGCGGGTTCAGCGACGCGTACGGGTCCTGGAAGACCATCTGCATGTCGCGGCGCAGCGCGCGGGCCTGGCGGCGGCCGATGCCGGCGATCTCGCGTCCCTCGAAGCGGACCGAGCCCGAGGTCGGGGGGATCAGCTGGAGCACCGACC
>CAZGTK010000254.1:0-4438 GCA_964528415.1 uncultured Burkholderiales bacterium
GGCAGCCGCAGCGGCAGCCGGCGCAGGCGCACGCCGGTGGCGGCGAACACCGCGTTCGCCAGCGCCGGCGCGATCACCGTGACGGGCGGCTCGCCGACGCCGCCCGGGCGCTCGCGGCTCGTGACGACGCACGCCTCGATCGCGGGCGTCTCGGGCAGCGTCAGGATCGGGTAATCCGCGAAGGTCGCGTGCCGCACCCGCCCGCCCTCGATGCGCACTTCCTCCTTGAGCGCCGCCGACAGCCCCTGCACGATGCCGCCTTCGATCTGCGCGCGCACGGCGTCGGGATTGACGGCGATGCCGCAGTCGAGCGCGCACCAGACGCGCTCCACCCGCAGCGCGCCGGCGGCGTCGACGGCGACCTGCGCCACTTGCGCGACGAAGCTGTCGAAGCAGGCGTACGCCGCGACGCCGCGGCCCCGTCCCGCCGGCAGCGGCGCGCCCCACCCGGCCATCTCCGCGACGCGCTCGAGAACGCCCCTGAGCCGCGGCGCGGCGTCGAGCAGCGCGAGGCGATAGTCGAGCGGATCGCGGCCGCCGGCGTGCGCCAGCTCGTCGATGAAGCCCTCGACGACGAACGCGTTCTGGGTCGCGCCGACGCCGCGCCAGTTGCCGACCGACACCGGCGCGTCGACGACGACGTGCTCCTGGCGCAGGTGCGCGACGGCATAGGGGACGTCGAACATGTCGAGCGCCAGCTCGCAGCCGGCCAGCTTCGCCAGCCACGCCTCCGGCAGGCCGGCGTCGTCGAGCCGGGCCCGCAGCCGAACCTTGTGCGGCGGGCGAAACGCGTCGTGCTGCAGGTCGTCGGCGCGGTTCCAGATCACCTGCACCGGCTGGCCGAGACGCTTCGACAGCTCGACCGCCTCCTCGACGAAGTCGGTCTCGAGCCGGCGGCCGAAGCCGCCGCCGAGGAAGGTCGTGTGCACGCGCACGCGGCTGCGCGGCACGCCGCTCGCGCGCGCCGCCGCCTTCTGCGTGTCGGACTGGTTCTGGGTGCCGACCCAGACGTGGCACTCGTCGCCGTTCACGTGGGCGACGCAGTTCATCGGCTCGATGGTGGCGTGGGCGAGCATCGGCGTGTAGTACTCGGCTTCGATCACGTCCGTGCGGCCGGCCAGCGTCGCCCTGGCCCGGCCGCGCGTCCGCGCGACCTTGCCGGCGCGCTCGAGCGCGGCGTCGAGCGCGGCCTCGATCGCGGCGTTGTCGACGGCCGCACCATCGGCGCAGGACCACTCGACTTCCAGCGCGGCGCGGCCCCGGAACGCGGCATGCGCGCCGTCCGCGATCACGGCGATGCCGGCGTCGATCGCCTCGACGCGCTGGACGCCCGGCTCGCGCAGCGCCGCGGACGCGTCGAAGCGCTCGAGCCGTCCGCCCGCGCAGGGGCGGCGCTCGATCGTGGCCACCGCCATGCCCGGCAGCGCGACGTCGATGCCGTAGAGCGGGGCGCCGGCCGTGATGGCGGGGAGGTCGATGCGCGGCAGCGGCTTGCCGATCGCGCGGAACTGGCTCGGTTCGACCAGGGTCACGCGCCGCGGCGCCGGTTCGCGCGCCGCCGCCCGGGCCAGTTCGCCGAGGCCGATGCTGCGCGCGCTGGCGGGATGCACGACGCGGCCGTCGCCCATGCGGCAGTCGGCGCTGCGCGCCTTCCAATGGCGGGCCGCCGCCGCCAGCAGCCAGGCGAGCGCCGCGGCGCCGGCGCGGCGGAAGCGGTCCCACTCGCCGCGGATGCTGCTGGAGCCGCCGGTCAGCTGCACCGGCCACAGGGCGTTGTTGTAGCGCCTGTCCGCCGGCGCGAACTCGAACGCGAGGGCACCCGGATCCTGCTCCAGCTCCTCGGCCACCAGCGCCACGAGGCCGGTCAGCGCGCCCTGGCCCATCTCCGAATGGTTGACGATGACGGTGATGACGCCGTCGGCGCCGACGCGGACGAAATCGTTGAGGTAGAACTGCTCGCCGAGCGATGCCGGTCGCGGACGCTGCGGCGGCAAGGGCACGTCGCCCTCGGCCACGCGGCGGATCGCGCGGCGGATGCGCGGGTAGGTGCCGCAGCGGCACAGCACGCCGGCCATCGCCTCGTCGATGGCGGCGGCGGACGGCGCCAGGTCGCGCGCGAGCAGCGCGCTCGCCGCCAGGATCTGCGCCGGCTGGCAGTACCCGCACTGCGGCACCTGCTCGGCGATCCAGGCGGCGCGCACCGGGTGCTCCGCCGGCAGGCCCTCGACGGTGGTGACGCGGCGGCCCGCGGCCTGCCGCACGGTGACCATGCAGGCGTGGTTCGGCTCGCCGTCGATGAGCACGAGGCAGGCGCCGCAGATGCCGACGCCGCAGCCGTACTTGGTGCCTTTCAGGCCGAGGGCGTCGCGCAGCGCCCACAGGAGCGGCGTGTCGCGGTCGAGATCCAGTTGACGCGTCTCGTCGTTGACGATGAGTTCGATCATGACGTTCGCCTGCTCCCGATCCGGCGCGCGGCCAGCGCGACCGTCGCCGCCGCCGCGAGCGGCAGCCAGACCCAGACGATCTCCGAGCGCAGCACGTCCAGCGCGCGGCCGCTGGAAAAAAAGTGCAGTCCCAGCGGCGAGACCTCCAGCATCCGCACCGGGAAGAAGTACCTCTCGTCCGACAGCGGCCACAGCAGCGGAATTCCCCGGCCGCCGTCGGTGAAGGCGTCCAGCAGCGGGTGCGACCACGCGCAGACGAACACGAAAGCGAACGCGGCGCGCGCGGACGCCTGCAGGGGCCGGTGCAGCGCCGCGGCGAGCGCGGCGAGCGCGAGCGCGAAGCCGAGCGTGTGGGTGAAGCCGCGATGGCTGAAGAACGAGCTCCAGCCGAGCCCGAACCACGGCGCGAAGACGTCGAGATCCGGCGCCATCGAGCAGGCGATGCCGGCGGCCAGCAGCCGGGCGGATACGGCGCGCCGCCCGCCGGCGGCGGCCAGCGCCAGCGGCACCGCGGGATGCGTGAACACCGTGGGCACGACGCCAGCCTACCTCAGCAGGCGCCGGCGCGTCAGCACCAGCGCGAGATAGAACGCGGTGGCGCCGTACGCCGCTAGCACCGCGACGTTGATCAGCGGCCGCGCCGGCGCGTGGCCGATCACGAGCGGGCGCACCAGCTCGATGGCGTGCGTCAACGGCAGCGCCTGGGCGACCCCCTGCAGCACGCCCGGGAGCTGGGCGGTGGGGAAGAACACGCCGCACAGCAGCACCATCGGCGTGATCAGCAGCGTGAAGTAATACAGGAAGAAGTCGTACGACGGCGACACCGCCGTCATCACCAGCCCCATCGACGCGAAGGTGAAGCCGATCAGCGGGATCAGCGGCACGATCCAAAGCAGGAGCGGCGAGTGCGAAAGGCCCAGCGCCCAGACCACCAACAGGATCGCGATGCCCGACAGGAACGCCTTGCTCGCGGCCCACGCCGCCTCGGCCAGGATCACGTCGTCGAGCGTGACCGGCGCGTTGAGGATCGCGTCCCACGTGCGCTGCACGTGCATGCGCGAGAACCCGGAGTAAAGCGCCTCGAACGTCGCGCTGTTCATGGTGCCGTAGCACAGCGTGCCGGCGGCGAGGAAGGTGATGTAGGGCACGCCCTCGACGTCCGGCAGCAGGCTGCCGAGGCCGAAGCCGAGCGCCAGCATGTAGAGCATCGGGTCGGCGAGGTTGCCCAGCATCGAGGGCACCGCCAGCTTGCGCCAGACCAGGAAGTTGCGGCCCCAGATCGGCACGAAGCGCAGCGACAGCCGCGGCGGCGCGAGGTGCCGGCGGCCGCGCGCGGCGGCGGGAGCGTGCGCGCTCATGGACGACCTCGCGTCGTCCGCATCGAACCGCGAAAGGCGCCAGGGACGCGAAGGAAGAACCTGAAACCAGAGACATCGGTCATCGCGCGTGGCGTGGCCGCTCGATGACGACGGCCGTCGCGCGAGGCGCCGGCGGGTCCGAGCCGATGGTCCGATGATCTCGAACACCGCTCCTGCCAGCGCCGTCGGGTTTCGAGCACTGGCCAGCCCGAGCCGGACCGCCAACGGGAACGCAGCGCTTTCGTCCTTGGCGTCCTTCGCGGCTCAACCATTTCCATGAGGTGGTCAGTCACGGATGTCCCGCCCGGTGAGCTTGAGGAACACGTCCTCCAGGTTGGCCGGCCGGTGCAGGTAGCGCAGGCCCTCGCGCGCGTCGAGGTCGTCGAGCAGCGGCCGCGCGTTGGCCGTGTAGCAGAAGGCGGTATCGCCCGCGAGCTCGCAGCGCTGCGCCAGCCGCTGTCCGTGCGCCGCCGCCCACGCCGCGACGTCCTCGCCGTAGACCTCCACCACTTCCTGCGGAACCGTGTCGCGGATCAGCCGGCGCGGCGCGCCGTGGGCGATGATCTCGCCGTAGTCCATGATCGAGAGCACGTCGCACAGGCGCTCGGCCTCGTCCATGAAGTGGGTGGTCAGCAC
>CAZGTK010000255.1:0-4427 GCA_964528415.1 uncultured Burkholderiales bacterium
GTCGCCGGGTCCAAGCGGTGGCACGTCAGTGGCGTCCAGATCATGGGTTCCCCACGAGGAGTCGGGGTTCACCCTCTGACGCTCCGCCGGCACCACCAGATCGCGCCACGGCAGAATATCATCGGCCTGATCGGGCTTGGCCGCCAGAGCCGCGTCGATCCGCGCGTCGATATCTGGCGGGCCGTAGATCACCCCCTTCGGTGCGTAGAAGCGTAACCGCAGTTCGGGAAAGGCATCATCCGGGCTGGAAAGTTGCACTGCGCCCATGGGGATGCCGTCGGGGTGCCCGACCAGCGGCTGCGCCACACCGGGCGATCTACCGAAGATCTCGTGCCGCGCTGTATCGTCGCCGGCGAGCGTGTGTCGCGCGTTGATACGATCACCGTCACGCAGCGTGATGTGATAGGGTTTCAGATTACCTACATCCACGCTCCAGGTGACATCGCTCAGCGACAGGCCAAAACGGGACAGGATTTCCGGCGTCAATGGGCCTTCCACTTCGGTTCCGTTCTCTTCCCAGGTACCCCAAAGCTCGAAAAACGGGCAGACTGGGCGGAATGCGCCATCGGGATCCTTGAGCACGATCTCGTTCGGCACCGAGGAAGAGACCGTCCCGTCGGCGCCCAGCGACAGAGTTTCTTCGGGCTGAAGGGTGGTCGATGCGGGTTGGTCCGGCGACAATTTGGCCGAGCGCCACGAATAGGCCGCGCAGGGCGTGTCGGAAGAGCCGACGCGGGCAATGGCCAATGGCGGGTAGATCGTGATGGATATCAGCATTTGGCTCCCCGAGGTCCATTTGATGTTCTAGATACCGGTCGGACTGACCGGCGCGACCTGCAATCAGATACGCCGAAAACGGCTCAGCGGCTTGGCCTCGGGCGTGGGCACCGGAGTCGCGCCACCCGCGCCGCCAGGAACTGGGTTGCCGAGGCAGCCGGTCTCCGCTTCTATCGGTGCCTGCCCAAGCTTGTGCGCAACGCCGGTGACCTTGATCCTGATGCCGTCGGCCACCTGACCACCAAAGCGGAGGTTTTTGCCGTTGATCCGGATGTCGCCCGCGACAAAATTCGCATCCGCAGGAGCCTCGACCACTCCGCGCACGGCACGACCCGAGGCACCACGTGTGTAGGTCCAACAGTCCTCCGGCGCGACGCCTTCCGGCACTTCCCAACCAGCGAAGGAGATCGACTCGAATGCCAGTTGCGGCGGATTGGCCAAGGCGATGAAATGCCTCGCGCGGGCCAGCGCGTTGACCTCTGCGCCGATGGTCGGATCGCTGTGCCGTTCTGGGTCGCCATAGCGTCCGCAGAGGATCAGTTCGCGCGCGCCGGTCTTAAGCGTTCCGTCCGCATTGCTGCGGACGACGCAGGCCCCGGCCACAAGTTCGACCGCAGCGCCTATCGTGTTCGGCTGACCAATCATGTGCATGGCGCCGTCCGAACTGTTGGCGTTCCAGCGGTTCGCGGGCTTGTAGTTGCCCAGACCGTCGACAAGATCGGACATCCGGACATCCGGCGATACGTGCTTCCGGTACAGCGCTAGAACCACATCGGGCTGCCGACGGAACAGAACGCGAAAGTAGTTGCGGTCCTCGCAGGTAAACGCGATCTTCAGCACCTTGCCGTTTGCATCGCGGGTGGTGCTCCATTCGCAATATTCAACCTGTTCGACCCGGCTTTCCTCGGCGAGGAACCAGCGTTCTTCGTCGGTGGCAGAGGAAATGGCCAGCGGACGCGGAAATGCCGTCCAGCCGATTTCCTTTTCGACCGCGTCGACCTCGATGCCCTCGGCCGGGTTGAAGAACTGGTTGCGCGAACCGGCGAAACTTGCCGACGGGGGGATGCGCGAATCGTCGAAATAGCTGCTGACCTCAGTGTGCCAATCCTCGGTCGCGTCGGCGTTCATTTCGGTCAGATCGCCGGGGGGAAGAAATTTGAATGCCATCGGTTCGTTCTCCAATCCGCTATCCAATCAGGTCGGCTGCTTCGAAGATCGTCGCGTCGGGGGCCATCATCACCACCGCAGCGTCCGGCGGGAGCGAGTCGCTCGGCAGTGTCAGGGCGAACTCCGAAACGCCCAACGTGCGGAAATGCCGGCGCCGCGAAACTACCAGCCGCATCAGGTCCCGAACCCCCTGTTCAGTCTGCATCCGCTGTTTGGCTGCGTCGTGGTAGGCGGCGATCTCTGCGCCGATCCGTGCCCGTTGGGCTGCATCGTCGCCCGTCGCAAGCCAATCCAGGACTCGCGCCTCATCCGAGTCTGGGCGAGCGGAGGCCTCGGCCGCGAATGCGTCACATATCAGGGCGTCGCATGACCCAGCGCCGGTTCCCAAACCACCCTCCTTCGGCATGTGCCGCAAGAGACCCGCACGACGCGAGGATTGGATCGGGTTGCTGAAGTCCACGGCCAAGATCGCGCGGACCAGTCCGGCGCTCAGGACCCCACGGTCGATTAGTGCAAAGATGGTGCTCAAGTCTTCGTAGGCGGGCGCCGGACAGGCCAGTGCAAAGAATGCCTCGCCGGGCTGGCGAAAGCCCGCAACCGGATCTTCCAGCGCAATGCCGAGAGCGTCGACGGCCTGCAACAGGTGCCCGCCGTCAACCTGTACTCGCCCGCGGATGGTCAGCGGGTCGAGCAGACGGGTCCAAGCCTCGACGTTGAACAGGATTGCGGGCGGGACGTTGACCTTGACCCCGGGCGCCACCTCACGGAATTCTCGGTCCGAGGCCACGAGGTTCACAGACGTGGTCTGAACGAGTTGCCGCAGGAAAGTGTCTTGGATTGGGCGAGGCTGATGAACCCGAACTCGCCCATGGCTCCGGGAATCGCCCCGTCGGGCGCGGCCGCGCCGATCACGTGGGCCGCATCGTCGATGACGCCCGCCCCGCACGCGCGCGCGGCGGCCGCGATGGAGCGCACCTCCATGATGTGCCCGTACATGTGGACGGGAACGATCGCGAGAACAGTCTCGTCCAGCGCGGCCGCCGCGGCATCGGCGCGAAGGTTGAGATCAGAAGCGACCGGCAGGCAGAGCGCCTCGAACCCCAGGCGGACGAGCGCGGCCGGCACCGAGGGACAGAGATATTCCGGGATGAGAACGCGGTGGCGCCCGGGCGCGCGCGCCTGAAGCAGCTTGAGCGCCATTGCCATGGCGCCGCGCCCGGAATTCACGGCAAGGACCATTGCGCCCCGGAGATGGGCGCCCGTCTCCCGCTCGAGCCTGGCGACGGCATCGCCCGGCGTCAGCCCGGCAAGGGCGCGCGCGACGGCCGCGAACTCCGCGCGCCGCCAGTGCGCGGTCTCGATCGGGATCGGCCTCATGCGCGCGGACCCGGCGTGCGCGCGGCGACGCGGGCTTTGATGGCGCCGATCAGCTCAAGCGCCCGAACCTCGATGCTTTCGGGCTTGCCCGCAAGGCGCCAGATGAGCAGGCGCGCGCCCGCATAGGCGCCCGCACCCACGGCGACCTTGGCGAGGAGGAGCGCCGGCGCGCCGAGGCCCGGGCCGGCCGCGGTCATCGCCGCCTCGAGGCCGAAGAGCGCGCCCGCCATCACGCCGACGGCCGCGAGCGAACGCCAGAGCCGCCCCAGGATGTCCAGGACATTCGCGCGCAGCATGCGGCACAGCACGGCGACATTCGAAACCATCATGACGCAGCACCCGGCAAGATAACCGCCGGCCGCGCCCTCGAGCCCGTAAAGCCACGTTCCGATGATGAAGGCGGGCACGCGCACGCATGCGAACACAAGCGAGCGCGCGAACAAAAGCTCTGTGCGCCCGAGCGCGAGACCCGTCGAGGTCGTGACGGCGCTCGCGATGGTCTGGATGCCGGCGCCGATCGAAATCGCCTCGACAAGCGGTATCGCGTCCGTCCATTGCGCGCCGTAGAGTATGTGCACGGCCTCGGGCGCCACGAACGCAAAACCCACCGCCGTTGGCAGGCTCAGGCCCGCGAGGATGCCGACAACGTCGAGAGCATTGCGGCGCAGGTTCTCGGCATGATCCTTGAAGCGCAGGAGGCCCGGAAACAGCGCGCGGTTGACGACCGGGAGGAATTCGCCGAGCGGCATGTTGGCGAGTTGCTCGCCCACATTGTAGAGCCCCGTCGTGCGGATCCCGAGAAAGCCGCCCACGATCATGTTGTCGAAGCCGTAGCTCACATTGTCGAGCGTGTAGGAGCCGGTGAGCCACCCGGAAAACCGGAAGAGTTCGCGCCAGGATTTGAGCGACAGGCGCGGCCGCCACGGGCTCAAGACATAGCTCAGCACGACCTTCGTGAAGGGCTGAATCAGGAGGCCTGCAACGAGCGCCCAATAGTTCCGGAACATCAACGCGATCGCAATAGCGGCAATCGTGCTCGCGAGTTTTGAGATGAGCTGCATCGCAGACTCGCGCCGGAAATCGAGATCGCGCTCATAAAGCGCGAG
>CAZGTK010000256.1:0-4409 GCA_964528415.1 uncultured Burkholderiales bacterium
GGCCGACGCGGCCCGCCGCCCGCGCTGCTCGGCGGCAACTCGAACAACCGGCGCAACGGCTGACGCGCCGCGCCTTTCGCACCCTCTCCCGCCACGGGAGAGGGTGTTTCATCCGGGCCGCTGTGTTCCGTACGGTGCTGGCGTCCGGCCCGTTCCGCCCCCAAACCGCAAGGAGCACCTCATGGATATCTTCGTCGGCAATCTCGCGCCCGAAACCACCGAGGACCAGATCGGCGACCTGTTCAAGACGTTCGGCCAGGTCAAGTCGGTGCAGGTCGTGCGCGACCTGTTCAGCGGCCAGTCGAAGGGCTTCGGCTTCGTCGACATGCCCGGCCGGCAGCATTCGCTCGACGCGATCCGCGGCCTCAACGGCCAGGAGCTGAACGGCAAGCCGCTGACCGTCAACGAGTCGCGCCCGCGCCCGGGCGGCCGCGGCGGCCGGCGCCGCTAGGCGACCGCGCCCCCCGAGAAGCCGCGGCCCGCGCCGCGGTTTTTTTGCGCCCGGCTCAGCCCACGGCGTCGATCACCGCGCTCACCGCGGCGGCGGATTTGCGGAAGCAGTCCTGCTCGCGCGCGTCGAGGTCGGGCTTCAACGTGACGTGCACGCCGCCGCGCCCCACCACCGCCGGAATCGACAGGCACACGCCGGTCACGCCGCAGAAGCCGTCGATCTTCACCGACACCGGCAGCGTGTAGCGCAGGTCCTTGACCACGCTTTCCACCACCAGCGCGGCGGCGCTCGCCACCGCGTAGTTGGTGTAGCCCTTGGCGCGAAACACGCGAAACGCGCTCTCCTTGGCCTCCTGCAGCATCTGGTAGCGCGCCGGCGTGGCGTCGATGTGCTCGCCGCCCGCGCTCGCCACCGACAGCGCGGCGAACTGGGTCTCGCCGTGCTCGCCGAGGATGTACGCCTTCAGGTCCACGGGATGGATGCCGACCTGCTCCGAGAGCAGCTCGCGGAAGCGCGCGGAGTCGACCACGGTGCCCGTGCCCATGACGCGCTGCCACGGGAAGCCGGTCGCCTCGATCAGCAGCCAGGTGACGGCGTCCATCGGGTTGGTGACGTTGACGACGACCGCGTCGGGGCTCGCGTGCGCGAACGGCGGCATCAGCTCGCGGACGAGGCGCGCGTTGCCGCTGGCGAGCACGGTGCGGTCGGTCATGTCGGGCGGCGTCGGCACGCTGGCGCACACGACCAGCACGGCCGAGCCGGCCGTGTCCTCGACGCTGCGCGCGGCCCGCACCCGCACCCGGTGCGGCGTAAAGGCGCACGCCTGCTGGATGTCGGTGGCCTCCGCCTCCGCCACGGCCGCGGTGCGATTCCACAGCACCAGCTCGCTGGCGAGGCCCTCCCGGGCCAGCAGGAAGCTCACGGTGGAGCCCACCTTGCCGACCCCGATGACCGTAATTTTCATGGGGTTTTCAGGGAGTTAGGGTGACCGCAGGATAGCCCAAAGCGGCGTCCGGCGACACCTCGCCACGATGACGCGCCCGGGCGCAGGCGTCGTCGGGACGGCGTGCAGGCCGTTGGCTGCAGTGCACAAAACTTATGGATTGGATCAGAACCTTCGATTGTCCGAATGGGCCGCGGGAATTAACAATTGACCCCGGTCAATTACATTCACTTCCCGAGGAGTCCGGCCATGAAATTCTCGATCGAAGAGGTGCTGTTCACCCCCTCCGACAACGAAGAAGACCTGGTGAAGGTCGAAGCCGTGTACGCCTCGGTCGCCGACCATGACGGGCCGGATATGCTCGACGACGGCCGCGGCTGGGACAGCGAGCACTGGATCGGCTGAAGCCGGCGCGCGGGACCCTCCTCCCTCACTCCTGCTCTGACTCTGCGTCCCTGAGCGCCCCGGCCGATGGCCGGGGCGTATTGTTTTTTCCCCCTGGCGCCGGTCAGCCGGCGGCGCGGGCGACCGGACCTCCCGCGCCCACCAGCGGCGCGAGACCCACCAACCACAGCACCGGACCCGGCACCAGCACCCAGGCGACGCGCGCGTCCCACGCGTCGACGAGCGACGAGGCGAGCCCGATCGACACGACGGTGATGAAGAAACCGACGCTGTTCTGGATCGCCAGCGCGCTGCCGACGAGGTGCGGCGGGCAGGCGCGCGCCGACACCGACGAGAACTGCGGCGAATCCGCCACCACGAGCACGCCCCAGACGAGCAGCGCGGCGAGCGGCACGGCGGCCGGCAGGTCGCCGAGCCACGGGTAGACGAGGCACAGCGCGCCCGAGCCCGCGAGCGCCGCGCCGGCGACGCGCGCGCTGCCCAGGCGGCGGCTGAGCCGGCCGCCGAGGACGCACCCGAGCGTGCCGACGCCGATCACCGCGAACGACCACGCCGCGATCGCCGCCGGCGTCGCGTCGCCCGCGAGCACGCGCGCGACGAGGAACGGCACGACGACCCAGAACGCGTACAGCTCCCACATGTGGCCGAAGTAACCGAGCGCCGAGGCGCGGAACGCCGGGATGCGGAACGTGCCCAGCACGACACCCCAGCCGGGCCGGCGCGCGCCCGGCTGGCGCTTGAGGTGGGGCCCGTCGCCGAGCCGGCCCACCATCGCCGCCCCGACGAGCGCCAGCGCCGACGACGCCAGCACCACGCCGCTCCATGGCAGCGCCGCGCCGAGCGCGCGCACGCCATGGGGCAGCGCGGTGCCCAGCGTCACCATGCCGACCAGCCATCCGAGCGCCTCGCCCGAGCGCTCGGGCGCCCAGGACACCGTGAGCTTCATGCCCAGCGGATAGATGCCCGCCAGCGCGAAGCCGGTGGCGAAGCGCCACGCCCACGCGTCCGAGAGCCCCTGCGCGAGCAGCGCGAAGCCGGCGTTGGATGCGGCGCCGAGCACCGCGCACGCGGCGAAGATGCGGCTTGCCGGAAAGCGGTCGGCAAACCCCGAGAGCGAAAACGCGAGCGTGCCGGCGATGAAGCCGAGCTGGACCGCGCTGGTCAGCGCGCCAACGTCGGCGGCGGTGAGGCCCCAGGCACGCGCGAGGTCGTCGGCCGCCGCGTTGGCGCTGAACCAGAGCGACGTGCCGAACAGTTCGGCGACGACGATGACGGCGACGGCCAGAAGCGGCATGGCCGGTACTGTAGCAGGACGGGCAGCGTCGGTTGCGGACATCGGAGTCTGTCTCGTCATTGGGCGCGCGCGCCTCGTCGCACCCTCGCAGCCTCGCGCGCCGGCGCCCGGGAAGACCTCGTCGCCACGACGTCTATCCGTTCGTCGCACCGGCGGAGCCTGCCCCGTACCGCGATACGGGGGCCGGTGCCCAGGAAGGCCTCGTCGCCGCGGCTGCGGCGGCCCTGGATGCCGGCGTTCGCCGGCATGACGGTAGTGGGCATCCCTCGCCGTGCGCGAGACGTCGCGACCGTTGCTTTGGTCGTCGCACCGGCGCAGGCCGGTGCCCAGGAAAACCCGCTCAGCGCGGCCGCGTTGTTGACACGACCGCCCGCCGGTCGCGGCGCCCGGGCCTCGTGAACCCGGCGCCGCGCGCGCCCTTCGGATTACATGCCGATCAGCCGCACGCCTTCGTGCTGCGCGCGCGCCGCCTGCGCAATCTGGTGCGGACGCACGGCCGTGGGGTCGTAGTCGATGAACAGCAGGTTGGGCTGACGCTCCACCACGCGGGCGTCGAACACGCCCGGGTGCTCGCCGAGGGCGGCGCGGATGCGCTCCATGGCGGCCACGCTGGTCCCCGCATCCACGTGCATCAGCACGCTCACGCTGCGCTGCTTCATGGTCGTATCTCCCGTGCGCGGCGTCACTGCGCGCCGACGATGGGCGCCAGCGCCGCGCCGATGCGCGACGCCTGGGCGTCGTTGATGAAGCCGCCGAGGATCTCCTGGAAGCGCGGCTCCTGCACGCCCGAGACGATGTACTGCCAGCGGTAGGCCTTGAGCATCGTGTCGCGGATGCGCTTCGCCTCGTCGGCCGTGAACACGCGGCCGGCGGCGTCGATGAAGTAGGTGGCGTCCGCCAGCGACTGCGCCTGCAGGATGCCGTCCACGGCGCCCACCAGCTCGATGAGGTCGTCGACGGCGCGGTCGCGCTCCTGCGGGTTGAGCCGCGCGTCCTCGCGCCGCCACTCGAGCTCGTCGAGGATCGCGTGCTGCGATTCCTCGCGCCAGTGGTGCAGGAAGACGTCCTTCCACAGCGGGCAGATCTGCTGCTCCGGATCGATGCTGGAGCGGTAGTGCGCGAGCACGAACAGCTCGATGTGGCAGATGAGTCCGAGAACCGCCCACTCCGACTTCGACAGCACCACGCGCGCCACCTCGTTGGAATCCGGCAGGAACTGGTAGCCGGCGGGCATGCCCGCGTCCATCATGCGGTCGAGCCGGCGGAACATCTCCTGGTGCTTGATCTCCTCGTCGCCGAAGCGCACCAGCGCCTCC
>CAZGTK010000257.1:0-4406 GCA_964528415.1 uncultured Burkholderiales bacterium
GTGGCCGATCGGCAACGGGCGGTCGGCGTAGGCCAAGCCGGCCCATGGCGGCGGGACGAAACGGTGCCTGGGCACCTTCGCCATCGCGGCCATGACGCGCGGCGATAGCGCGGCCCGGCCGGTGTAGCCCGCCGTCGCGCGCGTATGGCTTTCAATGGTGGAGACCATCTGTTGCCGCTCCTGCCGGAGCCTGCCTTCGTCGTCGGCCGTCGTCATCGCCGACGCCAGCAGCGCGCTCGCGCAGGTCAACGCGGTCAGCGTTCGTTTCATGGCCTCACCTGGAACCGCGGAGACGCCGCGCCGCTCACTGCGCCCGCTCGAGGTCGGCGATGACGGCCATGAGGAACCGCGCCGCCTCACCGCCCGTGACCGCGCGATGGTCGAAGGTGAGCGAGAGCGGCAGGACGCGATGCACCGCCGGCGCGCCCTGCCACGCGACCACCGCTTCGCGGAGGCGGCCCGCGCCGAGTATCGCGACCGTCGGCGGCACCACCACCGGCGCCGCGTAACGGCCGCCGATCGTGCCGAAGTTGGACAGCGTGATGGTGTTGCCGCGCAGCTCGTCCGGCGGGACGCTGCGCGCCTTCACCTGCTCGACGGCACGGTCGACGGCCGCGCGCAGCTCGTCGGGGCCGAGGCCGCCGGCGTCGCGGATCACCGGCACGAACAGGCCGTCGGCGGTGTCCACCGCGAGGCCGAGGTCGATGCGCGCGACCACGGTGCGCGCCAGCGCCTGCCCGTCGTACCACGCGTTCAGCGCGGGCTCGGCGCGGCAGCCCGCCACCAGCGCGCGCGCCAGCCGCAGGGTGACATCGTCCGCCTCGCGCCAGGCTTGGACGTCGGCGTCTTCCGTGAGCGTCGCCGGCGCCACCTCGGCGTGGGCGAGCGCCATGTTCTGCGCCATCACGCGGCGCACGCCGCGCAGCACTTCCTGCGGCCCGGCCTCCCTGAGCACCCGAGCGGCGCGCTGCACGTCGCCCTGCGTGATGGTGCCGTCCGGGCCGGTCGGTGTGACCATGGCGAGGTCGATGCCGAGCCGGTGCGCCAGCGCGCGCACTGCCGGCGCTGCCTTGATGCCCGAGGGCCCGCGAGCCGCGACCGCGGCCGGGCGATCCTCCACGACGCGCGAGCCGGACTCCACCGCGCCGACCACCGTGCCGCTGTCGCGGACGGGCTCGCCCTCCGACTCGAAGCCCACCAGCGGCGCGCCGACCTTGACGACGCCGCCTTCGGCGGCGAACAGCCTTTCCACGCGCCCGGCATACGGCGCGGGCACGTCGACGATGGCCTTTGCGGTTTCCACGGAGACGAGCGGCTGGTCGGCCACCACCGAGTCGCCGACGGCGACGTGCCACTGGGCCACCTCGGCCTCCTGCAGCCCCTCGCCGAGATCGGGCAGAGGCAGGATCTTCATGCGTACTCCATCGCGCGGCGAACGGCGTCGGCGATCGCTTCCGGGTCCGGCATGTAGGCGTGCTCCAGCTTCGCCAGCGGCACCACGCAGTCGTAGCCGGCGACGCGCTGCACCGGCGCCAGCAGGGACGTGAGCGCGTGCTCGGCCACCACCGCGGCGACCTCGCCGCCGAAGCCGCCGGTGCGCGCGGCCTCGTGCACGATGATGCAGCGGCCGGTCTTCGTGACCGACGCCACGATGGTGTCGATGTCCAGCGGCTTGAGCGTGGCAACGTCGATGACCTCGATCGAGATGCCTTCGTCGGCCAGCGCGTCGGCCGCGGCCAGGACGTCGTGCAGCGCCGCGCCCCATGACACCACGGTGGCGTCCGTGCCCTCGCGCAGCACGAAGCAGACGTCGAGCGGCAGCGCCTCGCCGTTGTCCTCCACCGGCTGCTTGAACAGGCGATAGAGCCGCGTGGGCTCGAGGAAGACCACGGGGTCGGCATCGCGGATCGACGCAAGCAGCAGGCCGTAGGCGCGCTGGGGCGAGGAGGGGATCACCACGCGCAGCCCCGGCACGTGGGCGAACAGCGCTTCGACGCTCTCGGAATGGTGCTCGGGGGCGTGGATGCCGGCGCCGCAGGGGCTGCGCAGCACCATCGGACAGGTCAGGCGCCCGCGCGTGCGCGTGCGAAGCCGCGTCGCGTGGTTGATGACGTGGTCCATTGCCGAGTAGATGAAGCCGGAGAACTGGATCTCCGCCACCGGCTTGAGGCCCATCGCCGCCATGCCCACCGCCATGCCGCCGATCAGCGTCTCGGCGAGCGGCGTGTCCAGCACGCGCTCGGCGCCGAAGGCCTCCAGCAGTCCCGCCGTCGCGCGAAACACGCCGCCGTCCGCGCCGACGTCCTCGCCCAGAACGACCACGGACGGATCGCGCGCCATCTCGCGATGGAGCGCCCGGTTGACCGCCTCCACCAGGGTGAGATCAGCCATGGCCGCGGCGCCCGGCGTCGGCGCGCTGGCCGGCGTAGGCAGCGGGCAGCGTCTCGTACAGGTGGTCGAACATCGCCGCCGGCGCCGGCGGCGGCAGCTCGCGGTACGCGTCCACGGCGGCCTGCACCGTCGCGTTGCATTCCGCCAGCAAGGCTTCCTCGTCGTCCTTCGACCAGACGCCGGCGCGGGTGAGCCAGGCCCGCAGCCGCGCCACCGGCTCGCGCGCCCAGGCGCGGCGCACCTCCTCGTCGCCGCGGTAACGGCGCGCGTCGTCCGCCGTGGTGTGGTCGTGCAGCCGGTACGAAAGCGCTTCCAGCAGCGCCGGCCCGCGACCTTCGCGGGCGGCCTCGAGCTGGCGGCCGAAAACGTCCGCCAGCGCCACCGCGTCGTTGCCGTCGACCTGCTCGCCGGGGATGCCGGCGGCGATCGCCTTCTGCGCCAGCGTCTCGGCCGCGGATTGCGCGGCGCGCGGCACGGAGATCGCCCAGTGGTTGTTGATGACGACGAAGACGACCGGCAGCTTCCAGACGCCGGCGGCGTTGATCGCCTCGTAGAAATCGCCTTTCGACGTGGCGCCGTCGCCCTGGACGCACACCGCGACGCGCGGCTCGCGGCGCAGCTTGAACGCCATCGCGGCGCCGACCGCGTGGCCGCACTGGGCGGCGATGGTGATGCAGACCGGGAAGTCGTGCCGCGGCCCGGCAAAGTTGCTGCCTTCCTCGTCGCCGGACCAGTAGCGGAACAGCTCGGTCATGGTGACGCCGCGCGCGAGCTGCGCCGCCGCCTCCCGGTAGGTGGGCAGCAGCACGTCGGCGGGCCGCATCAGGCGGCCGACGACCGTGCCGACGGCTTCCTGGCCCAGCGACGAGGCGAAGGTGCCGAGCTGCCCGGTGCGCTGCAGCGCCACCGCCCTGGCGTCGAAGGTGCGCGTGAGGACGATGCCGCGGTAGAACGGGATCAGGGTCCGCGCGTCGGCATAGGCGTCGGGCAGCGGCGCAAGGGCGTTGCCGTGCTCGTCCAGGTAGCGGGTGAGACGGACCTCGAAGCGGGCGACCGGATTCACGCTGGATGCCAGGGCGGGATCGCGAACGGTGCCGCCAGTTTAGCAGGGCGCCGGCGCCGCACAACGGGCGCCGTTGACACCCGGCAGGCCAGCCGCAAAGATACCGCCTCCGCCCGGCTGGCCCCGGGCCCATCACGACAGCAACGACCATGGAATTCGAGGGCGCGACGTCTTTTCCGGAGCTGCGATCCGCCGTGCGCGCGCTGTGCGGGACGTTCGGCCCCGACTACTGGCAGCGGGCCGACGAGGAGCGCGCCTACCCGGAGGCTTTCGTCAAGGCGCTGACCGAGGCGGGCTGGCTCGCGGCGCTGATCCCGGAGGAGTACGGCGGCGCCGGCCTCGGCATCGCGGAGGCCTCGGTCATCCTCGAGGAGATCAATCGCTCCGGCGGCAACTCGGGGGCCTGCCACGCCCAGATGTACGTCATGGGCACGGTGCTGCGCCATGGCTCGGACGCGCAGAAGCGCGAGTACCTGCCCAAGGTGGCGAGCGGCGAGCTGCGACTGCAGTCGTTCGCGGTCACCGAGCCGACGACCGGCTCCGACACCACCAGGTTGAAGACGACCGCGGTGCGCCGCGGCGACCGTTACGTGGTCAACGGCCAGAAGGTCTGGACCTCGCGCGTGCAGCACTCCGACCTGATGCTGCTGCTGGCGCGGACCACGCCGCTGCCCGAGGTCAGGAAGAAGAGCGAAGGCCTGTCGGTTTTCCTGGTCGACCTGCGCGCGCACGCGGGCAGCAGCATCACCGTGCGGCCGATCCGCAACATGCCCAATCACGAGACCAACGAGGTGTTCTTCGACAACCTCGAGATCCCGGCGCAGAGCCTGATCGGCGAGGAGGGGAAGGGCTTTCGCTATATCCTCGACGGCATGAACGCCGAGCGCATCCTGATCGCGGCCGAGTGCATCGGCGACGGCTACTGGTTCATCCAGAAAGCCTCGGCGTACGC
>CAZGTK010000258.1:0-3321 GCA_964528415.1 uncultured Burkholderiales bacterium
GGCACCGTCAGCGACACCACGTTCAGGCGGTAGAACAGGTCCTGGCGGAAGCCGCCGCTGTTCTTCAGCGCTTCCAGGTCGCGGTGCGTGGCCGAGACGATGCGCACGTCGATCGGCACCGAGCGCGTCGCGCCGACCGGGCGCACCTGCTTGTCCTCGAGCACGCGCAGCAGCTTGACTTGCAGCGCGAGCGGCATGTCGCCGATCTCGTCGAGGAACAGCGTGCCGCGGTGCGCGGTCTGGAACAGGCCGGTGTGGTCGCGGGTGGCGCCGGTGAAGGCGCCTTTCTCGTGGCCGAACAGCTCGGACTCCAGCAGCTGCTCGGGAATGGCGCCGCAGTTGACGGCGACGAAGGGCTGCTCGCGGCGCGGGCTGGCGCGGTGGATGGCGCGTGCCAGCAGCTCCTTGCCGGTGCCGCTCTCGCCGTGGATGAACACGCTCGCCTCGCCGGCGGCGATGAGGCGCGCCTGCGCCAGCATGTCCTCCATCAGCGCGCTGCAGGTGACGATCTCGGCGCGCCAGCCGTGGTCGTCGGCCTCGGGCTCGCGCGCCGAGACGCCGCCCGAAATCGACAGCGCCTTCGCCACCTGCGCCAGCAGGTCGGCGCTCTCGAACGGCTTGGTGAGATAGCCGAACACGCCGCGGCGGGTGGCCGCGACGGCGTCGGGAATCGTGCCGTGCGCCGTGAGGATGATCACCGGCAGCGTGGGGTGGGCGCGGTGGACGGCGTCGAACAGCGCCAGGCCGTCCATGCCGCCCATGCGCAGATCGGTGATGACCACGCTCGGCCGCGTCGCCGACAGCGCCGCGAGGGCGCGCTCGGCGCTCTCCACCGCCGTCACGGAGTAGCCGGCCGCCTGCAGGCGCAGCGTCAGCAGGCGCAGGATTCCGGGGTCGTCGTCCACCACGAGGATGCGCTGGCCGGCAGTGGTCATGGGTTCTTCCGTAGCTGGTCGCGCTCGATGAGGCTCCTCTCGATCGACTTGAGCGCATCGAGCTTCTGCTGCAGGTCGTCGGCGCGGCGCGACTCATCGCGCGCGCGCTGGCCGGCCGCGGCCGCGGCGTCGGCCGCGCGCCGGTTCTCCTGCAGCGCCGCGTGCAGCAGGGCGGCGAAGCGCTGCAGGTCGCGGTCTCTGGGCCGGTCCTCCTGGGCCACCGGCTCGAGCAGCGTCAGCGCCTGCGCCTGCTGCTCGGCGCTGGCGCCCGGAAGGGCGCCGAACAGCGCCAGCTGCACCCGGGCATAGGGGCTTTGCTGCTGCTGGAAAAGCGCCTTCGCCCGGTCCTGCTCGCGCGAGCGCGTGGCCGCGTCGGTGCGGCGCAGGCCGTCGTAATACTCGAGCAGCTCGGCGACGCCGCGCGGCGCGGCAACGGGGACCGGAGCGCTCGGCGCCGCGCGCGCGGGGCCCGTCGCCACCGGCGCCGCCGGCTGCTCCTCGAGCAGCGTGCACCCGGCGAGCGCCAGGGCGACGGCCAGCAGGAGTGCGACGCCGCGCTTCACGCGCCCTGCCACCGGTGCAAGGGCAGCGTCACCCGGAACTGGGCGCCGGGCGGCGGCCGGTCGACGACCTCCACCGTGCCGCCGTGGGCGGTCACGTACTCCTGCACGATCGAAAGGCCGAGGCCCGTGCCCTTCACCGGCCCCGACTGCATCGCGCGCCCCTGCATGAAAGGCCGGAAGATGCGCTCGCGCTCCTCCGGGCCGATGCCGGGACCGGAATCGACGACGTCGATCACGGCGCGATCGTCCTCGCGGTGCAGGGCGAGCGCGATGGAGCCGCCCTTGGGCGTGAACTTGAGGGCATTGGAGAGGAGGTTGTCCACCACGGTGCGCAGCTTCTCTTCGTCTCCCGCGACGAAAACGGGCTCGCAGTCGAGCTTGAGCGACACGCCGCGGGTGCGCAGCGCGAGCCGGTGATCTTCTGCGACGGCGCGCACGACATCGCTCATTTTAACCTGTTTGACGTTGAGGCGGCCCCTCTGGAACTCGGCGGCGCTGTAGTTGAGCAGCCCTTCGATCAGCCGCCGCAGCTGCAGGCTGTTGTCGCGCAGGATGCGGGCGATCTCGCGCTGCTCCGCGTTGAGCGGGCCCACCACCTCGTCGGCGAGCAGATCGGAGCCCTCGCGCAGCGCGATGAGCGGGGTCTTCAGCTCGTGCGAGACGTGGCCGAGGAACTTGCGCTGCTGCTCCTCGAGGTCGATCAGCCGCAGCCGCAGCCAGTCCAGCTGCTGGCCGAGGTTCTGCAGGTCCTGCGGCCCGTCGACGGTGATCGGCTTGTCGAACTTGCCGTCGCCGAGGTCGCGGATGCCGCGCGCCACCTGGCGGATCGGCGGCACGATCAGCAGCGGGAAGCCCACCAGCAGAAAGATCGCCACCGGCACCAGCGCCAGCATCTGCAGCACCATGTTCTCGTAGGCCTTCTGCGACATCACGCGCAGCGTCTCGGCCTCGCGCTCGATCGCGGAGTTGCTGTAGATCGACAGCCGCTCGACCGCCTGCGCAAGCTGCTCGAACTGGCGCACCACCGCGCCCGCCCTGCCGTCCGCGTCCTTGGGGGCGCCGCGCAGGCCCGGGAGGTCCCGCCAGATCGCGGCTTCCCGGTCGACCACCTCGTTGAGGCGGACGCGCTGGGGCTCGTCGAGCTGCAGGGCCTCGAGCTGGCGCACGCTGGCGAGCAGCGTCGTCCGGCGGTCGCGGTACGCGTCCAGCAGCGCGTCGTCCTGCAGGACCACGTACTGGCGGGCGATGCGCTCGAGGCCGGTGACCGATTCGGACAGCGCGCGGCTGCTCTGGATCAGCCGGGTCGCGTCGTAGACCGCGCGCTGGCCCTGGTTGGTGAGCTGGTCGATCGCCACCGCGTTGTAGACCAGCGCGAAGATGAGCGGCAGCGCGACCAGCGCGAGGCCGACGAAGAGCAGTCCGAGAAACGATTTGGGGTAGCGTACGCGCATCGACGGGCGCGGCGGTCGGCGGGGTAGGGTTCCGCCGGCAATGGTAGCAGCGGCGCCGCCCCCGCCGCCAGCAAGCCGCCCGCCTACTGGCGCTCCACCGCGCGGCAGACCGCCTCGGTGACTTCGGCCGTGGTGGCCTTGCCGCCGAGGTCGGGGCTCAGCACGCCGCTGGCGGTGACCGCCTCGATCGCCGCCATCAGCCGCGCCGCGGCTTTTGATTCGCCGAGGTGCTCGAGCATCATCACCGCGGTCCAGAACGTCGCCACCGGGTTGGCGATGCCCTTGCCGGCGATGTCGGGGGCGGAGCCGTGGATCGGCTCGAACATCGACGGAAACCGGCGCTCGGGATTGAGGTTGGCGGTCGGCGCGATG
>CAZGTK010000258.1:3331-4395 GCA_964528415.1 uncultured Burkholderiales bacterium
ATGACGTCCAGCGTCTCGGGCTTGAGCACCATGCGCGTGGTGATCGCGTCCACCAGCATGCGGTCGGTGGCGACGTCCGGAAACTCGCGCGCCACCTCGTGGAAGATCTCGTCCCACATCACCATGCCGTGGCGCTGCGCGTTCGACTTGGTCACCAGCGTGAGCTGCCGGCGCGGCCGTGCCTGCGCGAGGCGGAAGGCGAAGCGGTGGACGCGCTCGACGCCGGCGCGCGTGAACACCGAGGTTTCCGTCGCGACTTCCTCCGGCAGGCCGCGGTGCACGCGCCCGCCGCTGCCGGAGTACTCGCCCTCGCTGTTCTCGCGGATGATGACCCAGTCGATCCGGTCGCCGTTGGCGAGCGGGCTCTTGACGCCCGGCAGCACGCGCGTCGGGCGCACGTTGGCGTACTGGTCGAAGCCCTGGCAGATCGGCAGGCGCAGGCCCCACAGCGACACATGATCGGGCACGTCCGGCGCGCCGACCGCGCCGAAGAAGATCGCGTCGAAGGATTTCAGCCGCTCGAGGCCGTCGGCCGGCATCAGGTGCCCGTGCTGCTTGTAGTACTCGCACCCCCACGGGAACGACTCGAATTCGAACCGGAACCCGCCCAGCGTGCGGGCGACGGTCTCCAGCGCCGTGATGCCGGCGGCGATCACCTCGACGCCGATGCCGTCGGCGGGAATCGCGGCGATGCGGTAGCTTTTCACGGGCGGTTTCAGAGGGCCTCGGCGATCGCCTTGCCGAGCTCCTCGGTCGAGGCCTTGCCGCCCATGTCGCGGGTGCGCGGCCCTTCCTTCAGCACCGTCTCGATGGCCGCGACGATGGCGGCGGCGGCGTCCGCGTGGCCGAGGTGCTCCAGCATCATGGCGCCGGACCAGATCTGGCCGATCGGATTCGCGATCTTCTTGCCGTAGATGTCGGGCGCCGAGCCGTGCACCGGCTCGAAGCACGACGGGTACTCCCGCTCCGGGTTCTGGTTCGCCGACGGCGCAATGCCGATGGTGCCGGTCACCGCCGGACCGAGGTCGGACAGGATGTCGCCGACCAGGTTGGACCCCACCACG
>CAZGTK010000259.1:0-2849 GCA_964528415.1 uncultured Burkholderiales bacterium
CGACCTACCAGCTGCTCGGCGACGAGCTCGACGGCCCGCGCGGGCGCATCTACCTCATCAAGCAGGTGCTGGAGGGCGTTCCTGCGACCGAGAAGACGCAGCTGCACCTCGATCGCTGCCTGACCTGCCGCGCCTGCGAGACGACCTGCCCGTCGGGCGTGAAGTACGGGCGGCTGGCGGACATCGGCCGCGGCATCGTCGAGAAGCAGGTCGGCCGCAGCGCGTTCGACGCCGCCCGGCGCTCGGCGCTGCGCAGCGTGCTGCCGCGGCCGTCGCGCTTCAGCCCGCTGCTCCGGGTCGGCCAATCGCTGCGGCAGCTGCTGCCGCAGGACCTGCGCGCCAGCGTGCCGCCCAAGGAAGCGCCGACGCCGTGGCCCGAGGCGCGCCATGATCGACGCATGCTGGTGCTGGACGGTTGCGTGCAGCCTGGCCTCGCGCCGAACATCAACGCCGCCGCGGCGCGGGTGCTGGACCGTCTCGGCATTTCGCTCGTCCACGCGCCGCAGGCGGGCTGCTGCGGCGCCGTGTCCTACCACCTGAACGCCCACGAGGAAGGGCTCGACTACATGCGCCGCAACGTCGACGCCTGGTGGCCGCATGTGGAGGCCGGCGCGGAGGCGATCGTGATGACCGCCAGCGGCTGCGGCGCGATGGTGGTGGAGTACGGCCACCTGCTGCGCCACGATGCGCGCTACGCGGAGAAGGCGGCGAAGATCTCGGCGCTCACGCGCGACCTGTCGCAGGTGATCGAGACGGAAGCGGAGCGTCTCGCCGCGCTGCTGCCGCCCGCGCCGCGAGAGCCGATCGCGTTCCACGCGCCGTGCACCCTGCAGCACGGCCTCAAGCTGAAAGGCGCGACGGAGGCGCTGCTCGGCCGGCTCGGCTACCGGCTCACGCTGGTGCCCGACGCCCATCTTTGCTGCGGCTCGGCCGGCACCTACTCGATCCTGCAGAAGGAGCTCTCGCAGCGCCTGCTGAAGAACAAGGTCGCCGCGCTCGACTCCGGCGGCCCGCGGACGATCGCCACCGCCAACATCGGCTGCCTGATGCACCTGAAGGCCGGGACCGAGACGCCCGTGCGGCACTGGATCGAGCTCGTCGACCGCGACCTCGCCGCCGCACCCTGAACCCGATCGGCTTCGCTGCCTCGCATGGTCAACCGACCATGCTGCAGTGCGTTATTCGGGACAGCCGACGCAAATACCGAAAGCGCCGACCGCTGCCGGCCGATACCGGCAGGCCGTTGAACTTCCTCGATAATGGAGGGCGCCATGAGAACCCGCAAACTCACGATCGGAGCGCTGGCGGCGGTGCTGGCAACCGCTGCAGCATGGACGTTCGCCGCCGATCCCGCCACGGCGGAAGGCGTGCAGAACGAACCCGCGCAGGTCACGCGGCCCGCCCGCGGCTGGCAGTTGATGACGCCGCAGGAGCGCGCCGCGCATCGCGAGGCGATGCTGAACGCGAAGACCCCTGAAGAGCGCCAGGCGCTGCGCGAGCAGCAGCACAAGCTGATGCAGGAACGCGCGGCGGCGCAGGGCATCACGCTGCCGGACAAGCCGGGCCCGTATGGCCGCGGCTGGCATCAGGGCGGCGGACCGGGGTATGGGGGCGGACGCGGCGGCTGCCGCGGCTTCGGCCCCGGACCGGTCTGAATTCCGCCTCGCGGCGGTCAGCGCAACGGCTGACCGCCGTTTGCTTGCAGGAACGCCTCCACCTCGCTCAGCGAAGCGTCCCGCGCCTGCGGATCGCTGCCGACGGTCGCACCCCACCCGGTCGGGCTGTTGGGGTTGCGCACGTCGGCGCGGAAGCGCTTCGCCACGCCGATGCGGTCGAACGCGTGGTGCGCTCCGGGAAAGACGACGATCCGCGCCGGCGCGCCCTGCCGGCTTGAGCGTTCCACGAGCTCCCGGCACGGACCGGGGGGCGTCCAGTCGTCGGCTTCCCCTGCCAGGATGAGCAGCGGCGCGTAGGGCTCGTACTGCGGATGGCGCCGGTTGAGTTCCACGCAGCCGGGATAGAAGGCGACGGCGGCCCGAAAGCCGCGGCCGGGGCGCGCGCTGTCCACCGCGTTGAGCACGGCCATGGCGCCGTTCGACCAGCCGATGAGAAACACCCGCGCCGCATCCACGCCGTCCGAACGCGCGAGATACGCGAGCGCGGCATAGGCGTCGTCGACGCGCTCGCGCTGCGGCAGGATCGGCCGCGGCGAGAGCGTGCAGATCTCGCGATAGCCGCGCGGGCCGAAGCTGTCGACGAAGAGCGCCGTGTACCCGCGCGCCGCGAGCCACTCGCCCCAGGCGGCGTGCGAGCGGGTGAGCCGTCCCCCGGCATCGTGCAGGCCGCTGCAGCCGTGCATCAGCACGACGGCGGGGCCCGGGCTCGCGGCCGCCGGACGGTACAGGTAGCCGCCCCGGCGCGCTCCGTCGGCGCCGCCGTCAAAGCTCACCGGCTCCGGCGTCATCGGCGCGACGCAAACCGACTGCAGCGCAAGGGCCGCGGCGAGCGCGGCCGCGGCGAGCGTTCGCGCCACGTCACGGCCGCGCGTAGGTGCCGATGAGCTCGGCCTGGGCCAGCACGTGACCGCGCATCGCCGGCGCCAGCTGCGCGCGCTTGGGCGTTCCGAGGTCCGGCAGAACGGCGTCGAGGGCGTAAAGCTTGTGAAAGTAGCGGTGGCGGCCGACCGGCGGGCACGGCCCGCCGTAGCCGGTGCGCTTCCAGTCGTTGAGCCCCTGCCCGGTTCCCGGCGGCAGCGCATCGCCGACGGCTTCGACAAGACCCGCCGCCGACGGCGGCAGGTTGTAGAGCACCCAGTGCACCCAGGTCATCTTCGGCGCGGCCGGATCGGG
>CAZGTK010000259.1:2859-4385 GCA_964528415.1 uncultured Burkholderiales bacterium
CGACGATCAGCACCAGGCTCCGGGTTCCCGCCGGCATCCCGCGCCACGCGAGCGGCGGCGAGACGTCGTCGCCGTCGCAGGTGTACTTGCGGGGAATTTCGCCGCCGCTCACGAAGGCGGACGACTCGATGATGAGGCCCATGGCATTTCCCTCCCGTGCGGCCGGCTCGCCGGCGGCCTCCGGACCGAGCCGAAAACACGCGCCGCGTCAAACCCAACCGGCGCGCTTGAGTCCCCGGTGCAGCAGAACCGCCGCCGCCGTGGTCAGCCCCACGACCAGCGGGTAGCCGTAGGTCCACTCCAGCTCGGGCATGTGGCGGAAGTTCATGCCGTACACGCTCGCCACCGTCACCGGGATCGCCAGCACCGCGCCCCAGCCCGCCAGCTTCTTCACGATCTCGTTCTGGCGCACCGTCACCAGCGCCAGGTTCACCGACAGCGCCGAGGTCAGCATTTCCCGCATCGACTCGTTGGCCTCGAAAATCTGCGTCGCGTGGTCGTGGACGTCGCGAAAGTACGGGCGGACGTCGTCGCGCACCAGCGCATGGGACGAGTACAGCAGCTGGTTCGACACCTCGGTCGACGGCAGCAGCGCGCGCCGCAGCGCCATGACCTCGCGCTTGAGCGCGTAGATGCGCTCGGTCAGCTCGGCGTGCGACGGCGCCTCGAACATGCGCTCCTCCAGCGCGTCGAACTCGTCCTCGAGCGCTCCCATGACGGGGAAGTAGTTGTCGACGACGAAGTCCATGATGGCGTAGAGCACCACCGACGGGCCGTGCGCGAGCAGCTCGGGCATCTGCTCGCAGCGGTGGCGCACCGGCGCGTAGCTGGCCGCGGAGCGGTGGCGCACGGAGACGACGTAGCGCGGACCGACGAAGACATGGGTTTCGCCGAACTCCACGCCGGCGTCGCCGCGCCGCACCGTGTGCAGCACGACGAACAGCGAGTCGCCGTAGACCTCGAGCTTCGGCCGCTGGTGCGCCCGATGGGCGTCCTCGACGGCGAGGTCGTGCAGGCCGAGCTCGGCCTGCACGCGCCGCATCAGCGCCTCGTCCGGCTCGTACAGGCCCAGCCAGACGAACGCCGCGTCCTGCGCCAGCGCCGCGCCGATCTCCTCCACCGCCACGCGCCGCAGCCGGCGTCCGCCGGCATAGGCCGCGCAGTCGATCACCGCCCCAGGCGAGGAGTTCACGGCGCCGGCCCGCGGCCGCGTCAGAGCTTCGCCAGCATCGCTTCGGCCCCCGACACCTCGAACTTGCCGGGCGCCTCCACCGCCAGCGCCTTGACCACGCCGTCGTCGACGACCATGGCGTAGCGCTGCGAGCGAACGCCCATGCCGCGCGCCGTGAGGTCGAGCTCGAGCCCCAGCTTGCGCGTGTACTCGGCGCTGCCGTCGGCCATCATGCGCACCTTGCCGGCGCTCTTCTGGTCGCGCGCCCAGGCGCCCATGACGAAGGCATCGTTGACCGACACGCACCAGATCTCGTCGACGCCCTTGCCCTTGAGCTTGTCGTAGTTGGCGAGGT
>CAZGTK010000260.1:0-4359 GCA_964528415.1 uncultured Burkholderiales bacterium
CGGCATGGAAGACGGCTTCGTCAAGGTGATCTCGCCGATCGAGGACACGCCGGCGTTCCGCGCCGGCCTCAAGTCGGGCGACCTCATCATCAAGCTGGACGACACGTCCGTGAAGGGCATGACGCTGCAGGACGCGGTCAAGCGCATGCGCGGCAAGCCCGACACCCAGATCAAGCTCACCGTGCTGCGCAAGGGCGAGGCGAAGCCGTTCGAGGTCACGCTGACGCGCGCCGTCGTCAAGATCCAGAGCGTCAAGTCGAAGCTGGTGGAGCCGGACTACGGCTACGTGCGCCTGACCCAGTTCCAGGAGCATACGGGGGAGAACCTGGCCAAGGCCGTCAAGACGCTGTACTCGCAGAACCAGCGCGACTTGAAAGGCCTGGTGCTGGACCTGCGCAACGATCCGGGCGGCCTGCTGAATGGCGCCGTCGCGGTCTCCGCGGCGTTCCTGCCGCAGGACGCCCTGGTGGTCTACACCGAAGGTCGCAACGAGGACGCCAAGATGCGGCTCACCGCGTCCTCGGAGAACTATCTGCGCGGTCCGCATCGGCGCGACTATCTCAAGGACCTGCCCGAGGCGGTCAAGACCGTGCCGATGGTGGTGCTCGTGAACGGCGGCACCGCGTCGGCCTCGGAAATCGTCGCCGGCGCGCTGCAGGATCACAAGCGCGCGGTCGTCATGGGCACCCAGACCTTCGGCAAGGGCTCGGTGCAGACGATCCTGCCGCTCGGCAACAACACCGCCATCAAGCTGACCACGGCGCGCTACTTCACGCCGGGCGGCCGCTCGATCCAGGCCAAGGGGATCACGCCGGACATCATGGTCGACGACCCCAACAATCCCGAGGCTGAAAGCATGCGGCTGCGAGAAGCGGACCTCGGCCGGCACCTGACCAACGGCGACGAGAAGAAAGCCGGGGAAGAGAAAAAGGCCCCGGCGGCAACGCCGGAGGCGAAGGACGAGAAGGCCGAGGACAAGCCGAAGAAGGCGGACGCCAAGCCGACCGTGTTCGGCTCGCCGGAAGACTACCAGCTGAACCAGGCGCTGAACCTGCTCAAGGGGCTGGCCATCGTCGCCAAGTAGCGGTTGGCCGCGCCCGCGGCTTTGGCGTTACCATGACGGGATGATCCGATGCGCTCCGCCGTCGCGGAGCCGGACATCCCGCGATGCACGCCGACGACACCCTCAAGCGTCGCCAGATCGTGTTTCACCCGGTCCCCGCCGGGCAGGCGCGGCGCGCCGGCGCGCTGCTGGAGCGCGTGCCGGGGCTCGCCGTGCAGTACGCGGACGACGCGGTTTCGCTGAGCGTCGGATACCATGTTCCCGACTTCACCCTCGCGGGCATCGAGCAGGCGCTGGAAGCGAACGGATTCCACCTCGACGGTTCGCTGCTGCAGCGGCTGCGCCGCGCGCTGGTGCACTACGCGGAGGAGGTCCAATGCGAGAACCTGAGCATCCCGGAGCGCTGCGAGAAGTGCCGCGAGATCTGGGTGCAGGCGTTCGAGCACCATCCGCACGGCGACCGCGACGAAACCCCCGAGGAATGGCGGGCCTATCGATGAGGCCCGCGCGGACCCGGGTCGCCTGACCACCGCGCCCCATGAACGACCAGCAGCTGCTCCGCTACAGCCGCCACATCCTGCTGCCCGAGCTCGGCGTCGAGGGCCAGGAGCGCATCCTTGCCGGACATGCCGTGGTGGTTGGCGCCGGCGGGCTCGGCTCGCCGGTGGCGCTGTACCTCGCCTCCGCCGGTGTCGGCCGCCTGACGCTCGCCGACGGCGACACGGTGGACCTCACCAACCTGCAGCGGCAGATCGTGCATCGGACGGACGCGGTCGGCATGCTCAAGGTCGAATCCGCGCGCCGGACGCTCGCCATCATCAACACCGAGGTGCGGGTGGAGACGCTGGCCGAGCGGCTCGACGCGGGTGCGATCGACCGGCTGGTGCGCGATGCCGACGTCGTGCTGGATTGCAGCGACAACTTTCCGACCCGCCACGCGGTCAACCGCGCCTGCGTCGCGCACGGAAAGCCGCTGGTGTCCGGAGCGGGCGTGCGCTTCGACGGCCAGGTCACGGTGTTCGACAGCCGCCGCGCCGACAGCCCGTGCTATCACTGCCTGTTCGCGGAGGAGGCCGACCTCGAGGAGACGCGCTGCGCGGTCATGGGCGTGTTCGCGCCGCTGGTGGGCATCATCGGCACGATGCAGGCCGCCGAAGCGCTGAAGCTGCTCGCCGGCATCGGCGAGTCGCTGGCCGGGCGCCTGCTGATCCTCGACGCGCTGTCGATGGAATGGCGCAGCATCCGCGTGCCGCGCGACCCCCGCTGCACCGTCTGCGCGCGCCAGTCCGAAACGGCGGCGCTGCTGCGCTAGCGCGGGCCGCCAAGCGACGCCGCGCTCAGCGCGGCATCAGCACCGCCCACTGCCCCTCCCAGTGCTCGAGCGGCTCGCGCCTGAAGCCGCTCTTGGCATACTGGTGCCAGCGGCCGACGACGAAGCTCATCACCAGGTTCGCGCGCGCGGCGCTGTCCTCGTCGGCCGCCGCCGCAGCCTCGCCGGCGGCGAAGCGCAGGCACTGGCGCAGGGTCGCCTCCAGGCGGTCGTGCAGCTGGTTGATGCGCGCCTGCAGGCGGGGATCCTCGTTCACCAGCGCGTCGCCGATCAGCACCCTCGTCATGCCGCGGTTCTGGCGCGCGAACCCGAGCAGCAGCGACGTGATCTTCTCCAGCTGGCGCGCGCCGTCCTTCTCCTCCGCCGCGATGCGGTTGATGAGGCCGAACAGCGTCTGCTCGATGAACTCGATCAGCCCTTCGAACATCTGCGCCTTGCCGGAAAAATGCCGGTACAGCGCGGCCTCCGACACGCCCAGCTTGGCGGCCAGGGACGCCGTCGTGATCTTCTCCGGTTTCGGCTCCTCCAGCATGTGCGCCAGCGTCTGCAGGATCTGCAGCTTGCGCTCGCCCGGTTTCGCAGGCATTGCTCCCCCCTTTCCGCCGCGGCCCTCCCGCCGCTCAAGCGAGGCGCGTCAGTCGCCTCCGCAGCTCCAGCAACGATCCGACCCGAAGGTCCACGTACCACGGCACCCGCCGCGCCGGCCCCACCAGCACCGTGCGCATGCCCAGGCGCTTCGCGGTCGCCAGGTTCTCCAGCGAATCCTCCACCATGATGCACCGGGCCGGCTTCAGCGCGTAGCGCCGCAGCAGACGCCGGAATCCCGCGACGTCAGGCTTGGGCCGGAAACGCGTGTGCTCGATCGAGAACACGTCCTCGAACAGACCGTCGATACGCAGCAGCTTGACCACCGCGCGGGCGTAGTGCAGGGGCGAGTTCGAGAACACGATCTTGCGTCCCGGCAGCCGGCGCAGCACGCCATGCAGGTACGGGTAGCGTGCCAGCATCCGCGTAAGTTCCGGAAACTGGTGCGTGTGCCACAGGAAATGGTGCGGGTCGGTGCCGTGATGGCGCATCAGTCCCAGCAGCGTGGCGCCGTACCTGCGCCAGTACGTCACCCGCAGCGCGGACGCCTCCTCCGGATCGAGCCCCAGGTGCGTCTGCAGGTACTCCGTCATGCTGCGACTGATGTGCGGGAAGATGTGCGGCGATGCGTTGTGCAGCGTGTTGTCGAGATCGAAGATCCATGTCACCACGCTCCCGCCGTCCCCGAAACCGCCGCCTCAACGGGCCTTGATCAGAGTGCCCACGCCTTCGTCGGTCAGCACCTCCAGCAGCACCGCGTGCTCGACCCGGCCGTCGATGATGTGGCACGAGCGCACGCCGCTGCGCACGGCGTCCAGCGCCGCCGAGATCTTCGGCAGCATGCCGCCGTGAATGGTGCCGTCGGCGAACAGCGCGTCGATCTCCTTGGCCGACAGGCCGGTGAGCAGATTGCCCCGCTGGTCCAGCACGCCCGGCGTGTTGGTGAGCAGGATCAGCTTCTCCGCCTTCAGGATCTCCGCGAGCTTGGCCGCGACAAGGTCGGCGTTGATGTTGTAGGACTCGCCTTCGGCGCCGACGCCGATGGGCGCGATCACCGGGATGAAGTCCTGGGTGTCGAGCAGCGCGATCAGCTTGGGATCGATGGCGACGATCTCGCCGACCTGGCCGATGTCGAGCCACTCCTCGGACCCGGCGACGCCCCTGACCAGCATCTTCTTGGCGCGGATGAACGCGCCGTCCTTGCCCGAGAGCCCGATGGCGCGGCCGCCGTGCTTGTTGATCAGGTTGACGATGTCCTTGTTGACGAGCCCGCCCAGCACCATCTCGACCAGGTCCATGGTCTCGGCGTCGGTCACGCGCATGCCCTGGATGAACTCGCCCTGCTTGCCGACGCGCTTGAGCAGGTCGTCGATCTGCGGGC
>CAZGTK010000261.1:0-4322 GCA_964528415.1 uncultured Burkholderiales bacterium
CAGGCGAAGGCGGTGCTGCTGGCGACCGGCGGCGGCCCCACCATGTACAAGTACCACACGCCCAGCGGCGACAAGAGCTGCGACGGCCTGGCGATGGCGCTGCGCGCAGGCCTCACGCTGCGCGACATGGAGATGGTGCAGTTCCATCCCACCGGCCTGCTGGCCGGCGGTCACACGCGCATGACCGGCACCGTGCTGGAGGAGGGCCTGCGCGGCGCCGGCGGCCACCTGCTCAACGGCGCCGGCGAGCGCTTCATGGAGCGCTACGATGCGCGCGCCGAGCGCGCGACCCGCGACATCGTCTCGCGCTCGATCTACCTCGAGATGCGCGAGGGGCGCACGACACCGCATGGCGGCGTGCACATCAAGATGTCCCACCTCGGCGCGGACAACGTACGCCGCCAGTTCAAGGGCATGGTGGAGCGCTGCGCCGATTGCGGATTCGATATGGCGGGCGGGCTGGTGGAGGTCGTGCCTACCGCGCACTACATGATGGGCGGGCTGGTGTTCGCCCCGGACTGCACGACCGAGATGCGCGGGCTGTTTGCCGCCGGCGAGGACACGGGCGGCGTCCATGGCGCCAATCGGCTGGGCGGCAACGGCGTTGCCAACTCCACGGTCTACGGCGGCATCGCCGGGGACCGCATGGCGGATTGGGTTCGGGCGAATCCCGAGCGGCGCGAACCCGACGCCGAAGCGCTGCGCGCCGCGGAGGCGCGCATCCTCGAGCCGGTCGGCCGGCCGGCCAACGATTTGCCGGCCATCCGCGAGCGGCTCTACGACGTGATGTGGGACGATGCCGGCATCATGCGTACCGCGGCCGGGTTGAAGCGCGCGCAGGCGGGGCTCGCCGAGCTGGACGCGCGGCTCGACGCCGCCGGCGTCCCCGACGATGACCTCGCCTACAACCCGACCTGGCACGACTGGCTCAATCTGAAGAGCCTCGTCGCCGTGAGCCAGACGGTGGCCTTCGCGGCCCTGGCGCGGGAGAATTCGCGCGGCGCCCATTACCGCGAGGATCATCCGGACGCCGGCGACCTGTCGACCTCGACCTATACCTGCGTTACCTGGAAGGACGGCGGCTTCGGCGTCGACAACCGGCCGGTGGCGTTCACCCGCGTGCGGCCGGGGGAATCCCTGCTGCAGGACGCCGAGCGCGCCGTCGCGAACCGCTAGGAGAAGAACAGCACCATGCGCATCGTCATTTCCGAGTTCATGGACGCCGCCGCCGTCGAGCAGCTGAAAGCGACGTTCGACACCGCCTACGATACGACGCTGGTGGATCATCGCCCGAGCCTGCTGGCGGCGGTTGCGGAGGCCGATGCCCTCATCGTTCGCAACCGCACCCAGGTCGACGGGGAGGTGCTGGACGCCGGCAAGCGCCTGAAGGTCGTCGGCCGGCTCGGCGTCGGGCTGGACAACATCGACGTCGCGGCGTGCCGGGCGCGCGGCATCGAGGTGATTCCGGCGAGCGGCGCCAACGCCGCCGCGGTGGCCGAGTACGTCGTGGGCACCGCGATGGTGCTGCTGCGCGGGCAGTACGGCGCCACCGCCCAGGTCATCGACGGCAAATGGCCGCGCGGGCCGCTCTCGACCGGGCGCGAGCTGGGCGGCAAGACCCTGGGACTGATCGGCTGCGGCTACATCGGGCAGCTCACGGCGCGCATGGCGCGCGCGCTCGGCATGCAGGTTGTCGCATTCGACCCGGCGCTCAAGCCCGACGATCCCGCGCTCAAGGAAATCGGCATCCGCCTGCTGCCGCTCAACGCGCTGCTGGCGGAGGCCGACGTCGTCTCGCTGCACGTGCCGCTCACCGACCAGACCCGCGAACTCCTGAACCGCGAGCAGATGTCGTCGATGAAGCCGGGCGCCATCGTCATCAACACCGCCCGCGGCGGCATCGTCGACGAGCAGGCGCTGGCCGATCTGCTGGCCTCGGGCCACCTGGGCGGCGCGGCGATCGACGTCTTCGGCCAGGAGCCGCTGGCCGCGGGCTCGCCGTTCACTCCGCTCAAGGGCGCGGCCAACCTGATCCTGACCCCGCACGTCGCCGGCGTGACCACCGAGTCGAATCAGCGCGTGAGCTCGATGATCGCCGAGCGGGTGGCGGCGTTCCTGCGCGGCGCCGGAGGCTGAGCATGGCCACCGTTGCGATGGACGATCTGCGGCAGCTCGTCGCGCGCGCCTTCGTCAACGCCGGTGCCAGCGCGGGCATGGCGACGGCGGCGGCGGACGCCCTGGTGCAGGCCGACGCGGCCGGTCTCGCGTCGCACGGCGTCTCCCGCGTGCCGCTGTACGCCGCGCACCTGAAGATCGGCCGCACCGACGGCGCCGCCGTGCCGCGCGTCGTGCGCGAGCGCAAGGCGGCCTGCCTGGTGGACGCGGCCTGCGGCATGGCCTACGAGGCGTGCGCTCTGGCCGTGCGTGAGGCGATCGCGCGCGCGCGGGAGTTCGGCGTCGCTTTCGCCGGCGTGACGAACAGCAACCATTTCGGCGCCGCGGCGTTGCACCTTACGCCGGTGGCGGACGCCGGTCTCGTGGGCCTGGCGTTCGGCAACTCGCCGGCGGCGATCGCCGCATGGGGCGGCAAGACGCCGCTGTACGGAACCAACCCGATCGCCGCGGTGTTCCCGCGCCGCGCCGGACCCGCGCTGACCATCGACCTGTCCCTGTCGGAAGTCGCGCGCGGCAAGATCATGGTGGCCAAGCAGCAGGGCAAGCCGATCCCCGAGGGCTGGGCGCTCGACAAGGAGGGGCGCACCACCACCGATCCGGCCGCGGCGCTGGAGGGCAGCATGATGCCCGCGGGCGGCGTCAAGGGCGCGATGCTGGCGCTGGCCGTCGAGCTGTTGTGCTGCGCGCTCACCGGCGCGGCGATGGGCTTCGAGGCGGACTCGTTCTTCGTCACCGAGGGCAACCGGCCGCGCATCGGCCAGGCGTTTCTCGTCGTCGACCCCGACGCGCTGGCCGGCCGTGACGTCTACCTCGAGCGCATCGAGACGCTGATCGGCAGGATGCTGGAGGACGACGGCGTGCGGCTGCCCGGGGCGCGCCGCGACGCGCTGGCGGAGCAGGCGCGTCGCGACGGCGTCGCCGTGCCGGATGCGCTGTATGAGCAGATCAAGGCGCTGGCCGGCGCGTGAGCACGATGCCCGGCTGGCGGCGCCGTTCGCGGTACTCGGCGTCGTCGTCGAGGAGGACTGGCTGATCGGCATCGACTACCTGCCGCTGGAAACGCCGCCGCTGCCGCCACGGCTGCCGCTTGCGGCCGAGGCCTGCGCCCAGCTCGCCGAGTACCTGCGCAACCCGCGCTTCCGCTTCGACCTTCCACTGCATCTCGCCGGCACGCCGTTCCAGCGGCGGGTTTGGGACACCGTGGCGCGGATCCCGGCCGGCGAGACGCGCAGCTACGCCGCGCTGGCCCGTCAGCTGCATACCGGCGCGCGCGCGGTCGGCGGCGCCTGCGGCGCCAACCCGATTCCGCTGGTGGTGCCGTGCCATCGGGTGGTGGCCGCGGGCGGCGGCATCGGCGGGTTCATGCACGCGCGGGACGGCGCACCGCTCACCGTCAAGCGCTGGCTGCTCGATCATGAGCGACACTGAGGCGAGGGCGATCGATGCCTTCTGCGACGCCCTCTGGCTCGAAGACGGCCTCTCGCCCAACACGCTGGCGAGCTATCGCCGCGACCTGACGCTGCTGGCCGACTGGCTCAGCGCGGAGCGGGGCCGGGGCCTGCTGGCGGCGAACCGCGAGGACCTGCTCAAATACCTGGCATACCGCGTGGCGGGCGGCGCGCGAGCGCGCACCACCGGCCGCCAGCTCTCCAGCTTCAAGCGCTTCTTCCGCTATTGGCTGCGGCAGGGCGCGCTGTCGGCGGATCCGACGCTGCAGATCGAAGCGCCGCGGCTGCCGCGCGGCCTGCCGAAAAGCCTCACCGAGCGCGACGTCGAGAGCCTGCTGGCGGCGCCGGACGTCGGGGAGCCGCGCGGTCTGCGCGATCGCGCGATGCTGGAAGTGCTCTACGCCTGCGGCCTGCGCGTGTCCGAGCTGGTGAGCCTCAAGGCGGCGCAGGTGAGCCTCGACATGGGCGTCGTGCGCGTGCTCGGCAAGGGCTCGAAAGAGCGGCTGGTTCCGCTCGGCGAAGAGGCCGCGACCTGGGTGCAGCGCTACCTCGCCGAAGGCCGCCCGGCGCTGCTCGGGCGCCGCAGCGCCGACGCCCTGTTCGTCACGGCCCGCGCCGAACCGATGTCGCGCCAGATGTTCTGGCGCCTGATCAAGCGATACGCGCGCGCGGCCGGCATCAGCGCGCCGCTCTCGCCCC
>CAZGTK010000262.1:0-4286 GCA_964528415.1 uncultured Burkholderiales bacterium
GATGTCGCGGATCTGGTTGGGGTCGAGGCCCGCGGTGGGCTCGTCGAGGATGACGACGTCGGGGCGGTGCACGATCGCCTGCGCCAGCCCGACCCGCTGCTGGTAGCCCTTGGACAGCGCGCCGATCAGGCGCGAGCCGACGGCGGCGAGACCGCAGCGCTCGCGCGCGCGCCGGACGGCGGGGTCGCGTTCCTCGCGCGGCACGCGGTGCAGCCGCGCCGCCAGGTGCAGGAACGCGTCGACCGACAGCTCGCGGTACAGCGGCGGCGTCTCCGGCAGGTAACCGATGCGCTGCTTCGCGGCGAGCGGGCGCTCGAGCAGGTCGATGCCGCAAATGGTGATGCTGCCCGCGCTGGGCGCCAGGGTCCCGGTGAGCATGCGCATCGTCGTGGTCTTGCCGGCGCCGTTGGGACCGAGAAAGCCGAGCACCTCGCCGCGTCGCAGCTCGAGGTCGACCTCGGCGACGGCGAGGCGCGGGCCGAACCGGCGGGTCAGGCCGCGGGCCGCGAGCGTGACGCCGTTGGGCTGATCCGGGAGCATTCGCTGAGAGCAGGACTCGTCGATGAGGCGGGCCGCGGGCGGCGCCGAAAGCCGGCGCTGCGCTGACTTGTGACCGCGCACAAATATACCTAATATGACGCGGTGCCTCCAGGAAACCCCGCCTGAACTCCCGGTAGCTCTGGCTCGCCGAACCAATCGCCGGGGGTCGTCTCTAACCGGCATCCGATCCCCCTCGTCCCCGACATGCTTCGATTCGCCCTGATCCTGACGACGCTCGTTTTGGCGGCCTGCGCGCCGATGCCCGCAGCTCAGGAGCAGGCACCGCCGTCCGCCGCGTCGTCCGCGCAGGACCGCGGCAAGGCGGGCGAGGCCAAGGCGGCGCCGGCCGTCGGCGAGGAGACGCTGCCCAACGTCGAGCTCACGCGGCAGCTCGTCTACCAGTTCCTGATCGCCGAGATCGCCGCCCAGCGCGGCCAGACGGACGCCGCCAGCGCCACCTACCTCGACCTCGCGAAGAAGACGCGGGATCCGCGCGTCGCCCAGCGCGCCACCGAGGTGGCGGTGTTCGCGCGCCGCGCGCCGGAAGCGCTGGAGGCGGCGCAGCTCTGGCTCGAGCTGGAGCCGGGCGCCGACCGGGCGCGCCAGACGGTGGCGGCGCTGCTGGTCAACAGCGGCCGGCTGGACGAGGCGAAGCCGCACCTGCAACGGCTGCTGGCCGACGAAGGCGACAACATCGGCCAGGGTTTCCTGCAGCTGAACAGCCTGCTGGCGCGTCACGGCGACAAGCAGAAGGTGCTGGCGCTGACCCGCGAGCTGGCGGCGCCTTACCCCGCGCTCGCCGAGGCCCACTTCGCCATCGCGCAGGCCGCCGCGAACGCCGGCGACGACGCCACGGCGCTGGCCGAGCTCAAGCGCGCGCGCGAGCTCAAGCCCGACTGGGAACTCGCGGTGCTGCTGGAGGGGCAGGTGCTGCGGCGCGCGTCGGTCGGCAAGGCGCTCGCCGCGTACAAGGACTTTCTCGACTCGTATCCGAAGTCGCGCGAGGTGCGCCTCGCCTACGCCCGCCTGCTGGTCGGCGAGAAGCGCTACGCCGAGGCGCGCGCGCAGTTCGAGCAGCTGATGGCGGACAACCCGCGCAGCGCGGAAGTCACCGTCGCGGTGGCAATGCTGGCGATGCAGCTCAAGGACTACGACGCCGCGGAGCGCCATTTCCGCACTGCGCTGGAGCAGGGCTACCGGGACAAGGACGCGGTGCGCATGTTCCTCGGCCAGATGGAGGAGGAGCGCAAGCGCTACGACGAGGCGGCGGGCTGGTACCTCTCGGTAACCGGCGGCGACCAGAAGCTGCAGGCCGAAGTGCGCTACGCCGGCGTGCTGGCCAAGCAGGGCAAGCTGGACGAGGCGCGCCGGTACCTGCGCGGCATCGCCACCGCCAACCCGAAGCAGGAGGTCCAGGTCATCCTCGCCGAGGCGCAGCTCCTGCGGGAAGCCGGCGCGAACCAAGAGGCCTACGACCTGCTCGACGGCGAGCTCAAGAAGCGCCCCGGCGATCCCGACCTGCTCTACGACCACGCCATGGCGGCGGAGCGCCTCGACCGCATGGACGTGCTGGAAGCGAACCTGCGCGAGTTGATGCGCATCAAGCCCGACCACGCGCACGCCTACAACGCCCTCGGCTACAGCCTGGCCGACCGCGGGCTGCGCCTCGACGAGGCCAGGGCGCTGATCGAGAAGGCGCTGGAGATCTCGCCCGACGATCCGTTCATCCTCGACAGCATGGGGTGGGTGAAATACCGCATGGGCGACGTGCCCGGCGCGCTCGATTACCTGCGGCGCGCGTACGCGCTGAGACCGGATCCGGAAATCGCCGCCCACCTCGGCGAGGTGCTGTGGGTCACCGGCCAGCGCGACGAGGCCAAGAAGATCTGGGACTCGGCGCTCGGCGACCACCCCGACAACAAGGTGCTGGTGGACGCGGTGCGCAAGTTCACGCCGTGAGGCGCACCGGCGCATGACCCCGGGCGGCGCCCGCCTCCCGTTCACTTTCCTGTTCGCCATCGTGCTGGCCGGCTGCGCCACGCTGCCGCCGCCCGACGCGCTGCCGCCCTCGGCGCCGCCGGATGCGTTCGAGCTCACCGGTCGCGTCGGCGTGCAAAGCAGCGAGCAGGGCTTCACCGGCGCTTTGCGCTGGTCGCACGCGCCCGGCCAGGACGAGCTGTGGCTGCTCTCCCCGCTCGGCCAGGCCGTCGCCCGCGTGACGGCGAGCGCCGGCGAGGTGACGCTGGTGACCTCGGACCGCCAGATCTGGCGCGCGCCGGACGCCTCCGCGCTGACCCGCGAGGCGCTCGGCTGGGAGCTCCCGCTCGACGGATTGCGCTACTGGGTGGTGGGATTCCCGCAACCGGACCGGCCGGCGGAGATCCGCCGCGACGAGGCCGGCCGCGTGCAGCGGCTGCGGCAGGACGGCTGGAGCATCGAGTACACCGCCTACGACGCCGTTGCCGGCCGCGCGCTGCCGCGCACGCTCTACGCGGCGCGCGACGGCCTCGAGATCCGGCTCACGGTCGACAGCTGGTCGCTCGCGCCATGACGTTCGCGGAGTTTCCCGCGCCCGCGAAGCTCAACCTGTTTCTGCACGTCGTCGGGCGACGCGCCGACGGCTACCACCTGCTGCAGACCGTGTTCCGCTTCGTCGATTTCGGGGATACCGTGCGCGTTCGCGTGCGCGAGGACGGCGCGGTCAGGCGCCTCAGCGATCTGCCCGGGGTGCCGGCCGAGCACGACCTGACCGTGCGCGCCGCGCGGCTGCTCCAGCAGACGACCGGCACGGCGCTCGGCGCCGACCTCGACGTGGTCAAGCGGCTGCCGCTCGGCGGCGGACTCGGCGGCGGCAGCTCCGACGCCGCCACGGCCCTGATCGCGCTGAACGAATGCTGGCAACTGGGGCTTTCGCGGGCGCGCCTGATGGAGCTTGGCCTCGAGCTCGGCGCCGACGTCCCGGTGTTCGTGTTCGGCGAGAACGCCTTCGGCGAAGGCGTCGGCGAGCGGCTGACGAAGGTCGCGCTGCCCCCCGCCTGGTACCTCGTTCTGGTGCCGCAGGTCTCTGTGTCTACAGCGGAAATCTTCTCCGACAGCGATTTGACACGTAACACGAGTCCCGTCAAAATTACGGCCTTTTCGATCGACCAGGGCCGTAACGATCTCGAGCCCGTGGTGCGGCGGAAATACGCCGAGGTGGATCGCGCCATGCGCTGGCTGGAAGGCCGCGCGAAGGCACGCCTCACGGGGTCGGGGGGATGCATTTTCGCCAGCTTCGACGACGAGCGCGAGGCCCGGAGCGTCCTCGACGCGCGACCCGGCGGCATTGACGGATTCGTGGCCCGCGGGCTGGAACATCACCCGTTGCGCGACCTGACTCGCTGACGCCGAAGCGGCGCCGGCGCGGACGGCGCCATCGGCCGGGTCGGACGCTTTCTTGCTGGGGAGTCGCCAAGTGGTAAGGCACCGGATTTTGATTCCGGCATGCGTAGGTTCGAATCCTACCTCCCCAGCCACTTCGCCGGTCCGCGGCCGCTAACCGCCGACCGCCGACCCGCCCACTCCATCGAGATCATAGCCCCGCAGGAAGCCGATGCCCTACGCGGACATGATGGTGTTTACCGGCAACGCCAACCCCAGGCTGGCGGAGGACGTGGTGCGCCATCTCAACATCCACCTCGGACGCGCCACCGTCGGTCGCTTCAGCGACGGCGAGGTGATGGTCGAGATTCTCGAGAACGTCCGCG
>CAZGTK010000263.1:0-4277 GCA_964528415.1 uncultured Burkholderiales bacterium
TGGCGCTGCGCATCTACGACTCGATCCACGCGCCGGCGACCCTGGTGCAGAACGCGATCCAGCAGGAGCAGAACGAGATCACCTCGTTCGAAGTGGCGCGCACGCGCTTCGAGCGCGAGTACCTCGCGCGCCTGCTGAAGATGACCGGCGGCAACGTCAGCCAGGCGGCCAAGCTGGCCAAGCGCAACCGCACCGAGTTCTACAAGCTGCTGCAGCGCCTGGACCTCGATCCCTCGATGTTCAAGCGCCCACGGCTCTGACGGAGCGTTTCGTCGCCTGTCAGCGACGAAAACTTTCTTATTATTTTCAATGGCATGGCCTTCAGATCGCGGGCGCCTGTCGCCGGCCGGAGACAGATTGGCGGGGTCCGGAACCGCCCGCGGCCGCTGATTTTTCTGCCAAGCCGTTGATCCGAATGCGTTATCAGCGACTGGCACGGGGGTTGCACTAGTCTTCGCAAGCAGGCGCCCGGCACGAGGTGCGAGATGAGAAACGACATGTTCACCGCAAACTGGAACGAGATCCGCCAACACGCCAAGCAGTGGTGGGGCGAGTTGAGCGAGGACGACCTCGACGGCGTCGAGGGCGACCGCACGCGTCTCGCGTCGCTGCTCCAGGAGCGCTATGGCCGCACCCGCGAAGAAGCGGAGGTCGACATCGAGCGCTTTCTGATTCGCGCCAGCCGATTCATCCGGCCGAGCCACTGACCCGACGCGAGCGAGCCATGTCGGTCCTCCAGAGCCGCCACAATCTCCTGTTTCCGCTCATGGTGGTGGCGGCGTTTTCAGTCATCCTGTTCAGCCTGGTGGGCATCGCCACCATGACCGGACACCTCCCCTCCGCCATCTCGCGGGATTCGGCGGTGCCGGTGCCCACCCCGGGCGACCGGGCGCTTCAGGCCGCGGAAGCAGCACGCCCGGCGCTCGCCCAGCCGGCGGCGCCGGCGTCCCCGAGGACGTCGTCGCCGGTCGCCGCGGCGCCCTGCCTCGACTGCGGCGTCGTCGAGTCGATCCGGTCCTCCGAAGTGAAGCCGCAGGGCTCCGGTGTCGGCGCGGTGGCCGGCGGCGTGACCGGCGGCGTGATCGGCAACCAGATCGGCGGCGGTAGCGGCCGCGTCATCGCGACGGTGATCGGCGCGGCCGGCGGCGCGTACGTCGGCAACGAGATCGAGAAGACCGTGAAGAAGACCACGGTCTACCAGGTCACGGTGCGGATGGACGATGGTTCCGTGCGCACGCTGACCGAGAGCGTCCCGCCCGCCTACGCAGTGGGCGCCAAGGTGAAGATCGTCGACGGGAGGATCGCCGCCCGCGGCTGATCGACGACCCCTACCCCTTTTCGGATTTCGGGCGCGCGCAGTCCGCCGGCGCCGGAAGTCCACCGGAACCCCCAAGTTGGCCCGCTATTTTTCTCCTCCAGCGGGCTTTTTTTTGCCCCTGCCCGACGGAGACGATATGACCCGCGCCACCCTTTTGAGCCTGCTCGCGGCCGCCCTGCTGGTCGGCGCCTGCGCCAGCCAGCAGCCCAAGACGCCGACCGTGAACCTCGCCGGCTATCCGCAGGCGTTCAAGGACGGCTACGCCGACGGCTGCGCCACCGCGCGCGCGCTCGTCGGCACGCGCAAGGACGAAAGCCGCTTCAAGTCCGACACCCAGTACGCCCAGGGCTGGCGCGACGGCCACGACGCCTGCGGCAAGCGCTGACGCTGCCGACTGGGGCGCGCCGGGAGCTTCTGGTATTCTCGGCCCTCCCGTCCACCCGCACAGAAAGGACATTCCATGGGCATCTTCAGCTTCATCCGCGACGCCGGCGACAAGCTGTTCGATCTGGTCGACCCGAAGAAGACGACGGCAGCCGCCGACATGGCGCAGAAAAACAACGAGATCGTCGACGCGCTGTACAAGCAGGTGAAGGACCTGGGTCTCGGCGTCAAGGGGCTCGTGATCAAGTTCGCCGACGGCACCGCCACGGTGACCGGCACGGTGGGCAGCCAGGCCGAAAAGGAGAAGGTGATCCTCGCCATCGGCAACACGGCCGGCGTCGGCCAGGTCGACGACCGCATGACGGTGGAGGCGAAGCCCGAGTCCAAGCCGGAGCCGGAAGCGCAGTTCTACACCGTGGTAAAGGGCGACACGCTGTCCAAGATCGCCAAGCAGCACTACGGCGACGCCAACAAGTATCCGGTGATCTTCGAAGCCAACAAGCCGATGCTGAAGCACCCCGACAAGATCTACCCGGGGCAGGTTCTGCGCATCCCCAAGCCCTGACGCCTTGTTTCGCGGCGACGGCTCCGCCTGCGGGCGGAGTTCGTCTTTTGCGGGCTGACGCGATGCCCCCGGCGATCCAGGAGTGGGTCTACTACTTCGGCCTCGGCGCCGTGGCGGTCAACGCGGCCACCGGCGTGCTGGAGGCCGGCCGCAAGCCGATCGACCTGTTCGGCATGGTGGTGGTGGCGCTGGCCGCTGCGCTCGGCGGCGGCACGATCCGCGACGTGCTGCTCGACCGCTCCGTGTTCTGGATCGCCGACGTCACCTATCTCTACACGGCGTTCCTGGCCGGCGTCGCCACGTTCGCGCTGGTGCGCCTCGTGCGGCTGCCGCCGAACCTTTTCCTGATTCCCGACGCGGTCGGCCTGGCGCTGTTCACCGTCCTCGGCACCGAGATCGCGCTGGCGCTCGGCGTGCCGTGGTTCACGGCGACGCTGCTCGGCGTCGTCACCGGCGTTTTCGGCGGCGTGCTGCGCGACATCCTGTGCAACGAGGTTCCGCTGGTGTTCAGCGGCCAGCTCTACGCGACCGCGGCGTGGACCGGCGCCGTGGTCCTGGTGGGCGTGGGCGCGGCCGGCGTCGAGGGGCAGATGGCGGCGTGGATCGCGTTCTGCGCGATCCTCGCGATCCGGCTGGCGGCGCTGCGCTGGCACATCGGCCTGCCGGTGTTCACCGCGCGCAAGTGACGCGGATCAGATGAGGTAGGCGGCGACGAACACGCCCACCATGGCGAAAGCGAGCGCCAGCTTGGCGACGGTCCCGAGCAGCAGGCCGACCCAGGTGCCGATGCCGGCGCGCGTCGCGCGCTGCACGTCGCTCTTCGTCATCAGCTCGCCGACCACGGCGCCGACGAAAGGCCCCAGCAGCAGCCCGACCAGGCCGAAGAAGATGCCGACCGCGGTGCCGATCGCGGCGCCGATCACCGCCTTGCGGCTGGCGCCGAAGCGCTCGGCACCGAGCGCGCTCGCCAGCATGTCGGCGAGCTGCGCCAGCAGCGTCAGCACGCCGAGCACGACGACGACGAACACGCTGACCTCGACGAAGCCGTCGGCCCAAGCCGCCAGCAGCAGGGCGGCGAACACCAGCGGCACGCCGGGCAGCCACGGCAGCAGCGTCCCGGCGATGCCCGCCACCACCAGAACGATCACGATGATCCAGAGCCACCAGGTCACGGCCGGCCCCGCGCGCGGATTCTCATGCCCCGAGTGTATCAGCGCCGGCCGCGCCGACGCCGGGTCACGAAACCTTCGCGCGCGCGGCGGAAACTTCGCGCCGGTTTCGCCGCTCTGAGCGGTTGGACCCGAAATCGCCGCAGCCATGCGACTCCTCCTTCTCCTGACCGCCCTGCTGGTGTGGCCGGGCGCCGCCGCGGCGGCGCCGGTGCAGGCGCCGCACATCGAGGCGGAGCTGGTCGCGGAAGCGCGCCACGTTCGCCCCGGCGAGCCGTTCACGGTGGCCGTGCGGCTGCGCATGGAGGAGCACTGGCACACCTACTGGATCAACGCCGGCGACTCCGGTCTCGCCACCCAGGTCCGCTGGTCGCTGCCGGAGGGCTTCGCCGCGGGGCCGATCCAGTGGCCCGCGCCGCAGCGCATCACGGTCGGTCCGCTGGTGAACTACGGCTACGAGGGCGAGGTGCTCCTGCTCACCGACATCGTGGCGCCGCCCGCCCTCGTCGCGGGCACGATGGCGCCCGTTGCGGCCGACGTCGAGTGGCTGGTGTGCCGCGAGGTCTGCATCCCGGGCAAGGCGCGCCTCACGCTGGCGCTGCCCGTGTCCGCCGACGCGCCCGCGCCCGACCCGCAGTGGGCCGAGCCGATCCGCGCCGCGCGCGGCGCGCTGCCGCGGCCGCTCGAGGGATGGAGTGCAAGCGCCCGGCGCGCCGATGGCGCGCTCGCGCTCGCCGTCACCCCCGGCGCCGGCGCCGCGCCGCTCGAGCGGCTCACGTTCTTTACCTACGCCGAAGGCGTGATCGACAACGCCGCGCCGCAGGTCTTCACCGCGACCGGC
>CAZGTK010000264.1:0-4273 GCA_964528415.1 uncultured Burkholderiales bacterium
TGGCCGCGTTTGCCTACGCCTGCGCCTTCCTCGACGCGACCTTCCTGCCGCTCAACGACGCCATGGGGACGGCGCGGCGCGAGGCGCTCGCCGCCGGGTCGGGCGCGCGGCTCGTGTTCGGCGACGACGGCCTCAACCCGGCGCCGGTGACGATGGCGTTCACCGCGGGCACGCCGGCGCGGCCGGCGCCCGGGCCCGCTGCGGACATCGAGGTCATCATCGCCACCAGCGGCAGCAGCGGCGAGCCGAAGGGCGTCATGCTCACGGCCGAGAACCTGGTGGCCGCCGCGCGCGCCGCCGCCGCGCGCGTGCCGCTCGGCGCCGGCGACACCTGGCTCGCCTGCCTGCCGCTCTATCACGTCGGCGGGTTGGCGGTCCTGTACCGCTGCGCGCTGGCCGGCGCCGCGGCGCTGCTCCACGACGGCTTCGACGCCGCCGCGGTCGCCCGCGATCTCGCGCGCCACTGGGTCACGCACGTGTCGCTGGTGCCGCCGATGCTCGCGCGGCTGCTCGACGCCGACGTCGCGCCGCACCCGCGGCTGCGCGCGGCCGTGGTGGGCGGCGGCGAGCTGCACGCGCCGTTGTTGCGGCGCGCGCTGGCGGCGGGCTGGCCGGCGATGCCCACCTACGGAATGTCGGAGACCTGCGCCCAGGTCGCCACGCTCACGAACCCCGGCGACGACTGGCAGCCGGGCGACTGCGGGCGGCCGCTGCCTGGCGTGCAGATCGAGATCGTCAATCCGGACGCGAGCGGCGCCGGGCGCATTCGCGTGCGCGGCGCGAGCGTCATGGCCGGCTACGCCAATCCGCGCCACGAGCGCGGCACCGGCCTCACCAACGGCGCGTTCGTCACGGCGGACATCGGCCGCGTCGCCGAGCGCGGCCACGTCGTGGTGCTGGGCCGCGCCGACGACGTGCTCGTCACGGGCGGCGTCAACGTGCACCCGGCAGAGGTGGAGCGGCTGCTGGCGGATTGTCCGGGCGTCGCCGCGGCGGGCGTCACCGGCCGCTCGCACGGCGTCTGGGGCGACCTGGTGGTGGCGGTGTACGAGGGCAGCGCGCCCGAGGCGGACGTGGAGGCCTGGTGCCGCGCGCGCGTGCCGAGCCACCTGCGCCCGCGCGCGTTCCTGCGCGTCGACGCGCTGCCGCGCGCGGGGCTGGGCAAGCTCGACCGCGCCGCGCTGCGCCGCCTCGCCGACGGCGCGCGCTGAGCTCTCGCTTCCCTGCCGGCGCGTGAGCGCGTTCGAAGCCCGCTGGTCTTCGGTTCCGTGTCGCGGTTCGTCGCAGGCTGCCCCCGGGCGACGTGTCATCGTCATTCCGGCGAAAGCCGGAATCCAGAAATCCTTTGCGTCGTGACCTGGACCCCGGCCTCCGCCGGGGTGACGACTTGGGACGCGGACCCGACCGTCCCTCGCCGCTCGCGCGCCGCGACGAGCCGCGTTGGCGCGAGTCTGCCGCGGCACGCGCCCGAACCGGCCGCCGGAAGGACGATCATCTCGTCGCCCCGGCGGAGGCCGGGGCCCAGTAGTCCGGCGTCGGTCGACCGGCGACGGCGCGCACGGCACCGACGATCCACCCCGATCGTCCTTCTCGGCCCCGGACCGGCGCGCAAACCGGCGGCCGGGAGCCACGCGGGTAACGTCCGTCCCCCGTCGAGCAGCGTCCGCGGCGGCCCGCCTGCTAGAATCGTGACGCGTCCACCCACCATGCCCACGCACGCTCCCCATCCCCGCGAGATCGGCGCGCGCCTCGAAGCGCGCGCTCGCGCGCTCGCCGCCGCGCTGCCGCCCGCAACGCGCATCGCCAGCGTGACCTTGGCGGTCCCCGGTTTCCCCGGCGACCTGCTGCCGCCCGCCGGCGCCGACGCCGCCTATTGGGCGCAGCCCGAGCGCGGCGTGCTGCTGCTGGGACTCGGCCGCGCCTGGTCGTGGAGCACCGGCGGCGCCCACCGCTTCGCCGAGCTGGGCGGACAGATGCGCGCCTTGCGCGCGTCCTGGGCGCACGGCGACGCCGATGAAACGGGGACGCGCCCGCGCGCGTTCGCCGGCTTCGCCTACGACCCGGACGACGCGGCGGACGCGCGACCGAACCTGGAGCTGCACGTTCCCGAACTGCTGCTGGCGCGCGCCCGCGACGGCGTCGACCTGACCCTGACCTGGCATCCCGACGCCACCGGCGCCGCGCTCGCGCGGGCGCTGGAGCGCGCCGTGGGCTGGCTCGACGCGCTGCCGGACGGCAACGGCGGCGAGCCGGCGGCGCTCGCGCGCGTCGCGGCGATTCCTTCCGACGAGATGTGGCGCGCGCGCGTGCGCCAGGCGGTCGCGGACATCCGCGCCGGCCGGCTGGAGAAAGTGGTGCTGTCGCGGCGCGTGCGTTACCGCGCCCCCGCGCCGGTCGACGCGGCGCGCGTGCTGCGCGCGTGCCGCGCCGTCTATCCCGGCTGCACCCAGTTCGCCTGGAGCGGCGCCGACGGCGTGCTGCTCGGCGCGTCGCCCGAGCGCCTCGTCTGCCTGGCGGGCCGCGAGGTGGTGAGCGACGCCATCGCCGGCACCGCGGCGCGCGGCACGGCGCCGGGCGAGGACGAGCGGCTCGAGGTCGGGCTGCGCGTGTCGGGCAAGATCGGGCAGGAGCACCATCCGGTGGTGACCTCCATCGCGCGCCAGCTGCTGCCGGTCTGCGACGCGCTGGAGCTGCCCGAGGAAGCCGCCGTGCTCAAGCTCGCCAACGCCCAGCACCTGTGGATTCCCATCAGCGGGCGCGCCAAGCCCGGCGTCGAGCTGCCGGAGCTGCTCGAGCGGCTGCATCCGACGCCGGCGGTGGGCGGCGCGCCGCGCGAGGCGGCGCTCGCCTGGCAGGCGACCCACGGCGAGCGGCGCGGCCACTGGTACGCCGGCGCGGTGGGCTGGCTCGACCGCGACGGCGACGGCGAATTCGCCGTCGTGCTGCGCTCGGCGTGGGTCGCCGGCCGCGACGTCGAGCTCTACGCCGGTGCCGGCGTCGTCGCCGAGTCGGACCCGGACACCGAGCTCGCCGAGACCGAGCTCAAGCTCACCGCGATGCTCAACGTCATCGAGGAATCGAGTGCCAACGCGCTCGCCCGGAGCGGACACCGCGGCTGACAACCTGGTCTGGGCCGGCCACCTGGTGGACGCCCTGGTCGCCGCCGGCGTCGCGCGCGTGGTGATCTCGCCCGGGTCGCGCTCGACGCCGCTCGCGGCCGCGTGGCTGCGCCATCCCGGCGCGCGCGTCTGGATCAAGGTGGACGAGCGCGCCGCGGCGTTCTTCGCGCTCGGACTCGCGCGCGGCAGCGGCGCGCCGGTCGCGCTGCTCGCCACCTCCGGCTCGGCGCCGACCCACTGGCTGCCGGCGGTGATCGAGGCGAGCCAGGCGGCGACGCCGCTCGTGCTGATCTCCGCCGATCGCCCGGCCGAGCTGCAGGACTGCGGCGCGAACCAGACGGTCGACCAGGTCAAGCTCTTCGGCGCCCACGCGCGCGCCTTTCACCAAACCGGCGAGGCGAGCCGTGCCCCGGAGCGCCTGCGACAGCTGCGCTGGCTGGCGGCGCGCGCCGCGGACGAGGCACGCTACCCGCTGCCCGGACCGGTGCACATCAACGTGCCGCTGCGCGAGCCGCTGCTGCCCGCGGGCGAGCTGCCGCCGCTGCCGCGCGACGCCGCGCCCGCGGTGCTGGTCAGCCACCGCCCGCCGGCGCCCGACCCCGAGGCGATCACGCAGCTCGCGCACGAGATCGCCGGCAGCCCCGGCCTCATCGTTTGCGGGCCGATGCCGGCGGACGCGACGTTCGCCACCGCGGTCACCGAGCTCGCCGCCCAGCTCGGCACCGTCGTGCTCGCCGACCCGCTGTCCAACCTGCGCTTCGGCCCGCACGATCGCCGCCGCGTGCTGACGCGCTACGACGCGTTCCTGCGCCACGGCTTCGTCTACGAGGGCACGCTGCGCTGGGTGCTGCGCTTCGGCGCCGCGCCGACCTCCAAGCCGCTCTTGCAGCTGCTGGAGCGCCTCGACGTCGCGCAGACGCTGGTCACCGGCGACGGCCGCTGGCGCGATCCCGCGCACCGCGCGACGCGCGTGCTGCACGCCGACGCGGCGCAGGCCTGCCACGCCGTCTCGCTCGCGGTCGACCGCCGCTTCGAGGCGGACCTGCTGCCGCCGCTGCGCGCGCTGGAGCAGCACGCCGAGGCGGCCGCGCGCGCGCGCGCGGGCCCCGCGCCCCGGTTCGAGGCCCAGGGGGTAGGGGCGCGCAACGAGCGGC
>CAZGTK010000265.1:0-4253 GCA_964528415.1 uncultured Burkholderiales bacterium
CGCGGCGCCGCCGGTGCGCTATCCCAACGTCTACGGCATCGACATGCCGACCCGCGCCGAACTGATCGCCAACGGCCGCGACGACGACGAGATCGCGCGCGAGATCGGCGCCGACTGGCTCGTCTACCAGGACCTGCAGGACCTCAAGGAGTCGGTGCGCGAGCTCAACCCGGCGCTGACCTCGTTCGAGGCGTCCTGCTTCGACGGCAACTACATCACCGGCGACGTCACGCCCGAGTACCTGGACCGGCTGGAGGGCAGCCGCGCGGGCCGCGGCCAGGAGGGCCCGGAGGGCATCGCCCAGCTCGACCTCAACCTGGTGGCGGCGGACTAGCCGAAGACGTAGAATGAGGGCTTCCGGGCCGAAATCCGGAGCCAAGCGCCGATTTGACCGTCAGCTTGCGGGCGCTCAACAAATTCCGCTAAAGCGAGGAGAACCCGTCTCCGTCGCTGGCTGAACGGGTTTTTTTATTGCCTGAACGGATGACGAAAATGTCCGAGCATTGGAAGTTCGACACGCGGGCCCTGCGCAGCGGCGTGCATCGCAGCCAGTTCAACGAGCACTCGGAGGCGCTCTATCTCACCTCCAGCTTCGTGTTCGAGAACGCCGCGCAGGCGGCCGCGCGCTTCGCCAACACCGAGCCCGGCTACGTCTACTCGCGCTTCACCAACCCCACGGTGACGGCCGTCGAGGAGCGCCTCGCCGCGCTGGAGGGCGCGGAATCCTGCGTCGCCACCGCCTCCGGCATGTCCGCGATCCTGTCCTGCGTCATGGGGCTGATGCGCGCCGGCGAGCACATCGTCGCCTCCCAGAGCCTGTTCGGCGCGACGGTGCAGCTTTTCACGCAGATCATGCCGCGCTTCGGCGTGGAGGCGACCCTGGTGCCGGGCGCCGACGCGGGAGCCTGGCGCGCGGCGGTGCGCCCCAACACGCGCATGCTGTTCGTCGAGACGCCGTCCAACCCGCTCACCGAGCTGGCCGACCTCTCGGCGCTGGCGGCGATCGCGCGCGAGGCGAAGGCGTGGCTGGTGGTGGACAACTGCTTCTGCACGCCCGCGCTGCAGCGGCCCATCGAGTTCGGCGCCGACCTCGTCATCCACTCCGCCACCAAGTACCTGGACGGGCAGGGGCGCGTGCTCGGCGGCGCGATCCTCGGACCGCGCGCGCTGGTGATGGAGCAGGTGTTTCCGTTTCTGCGCACGGCCGGGCCGTGCCTGAGCCCGTTCAACGCGTGGGTCATCCTCAAGGGGCTGGAGACGCTGCGGCTGCGCATGCGCGCGCACAGCGAGAACGCGCTCGAGGTGGCGCGCTGGCTGGAAGCGCATCCGGCCGTGGCGCGGGTCCACTATCCCGGCCTCGACAGCCATCCCCAGCGCGAGCTGGTGCGGCGCCAGCAGAGCGCCGGCGGCGGCGTCGTCTCGTTCGAGGTCAAGGGCGGACGCGAGGCGGCGTGGCGGGTGGTCGACGCGACGCGCATGATCTCGATCACCGCCAACCTCGGCGACGCCAAGACGACCATCACGCACCCGGCATCGACCACGCACGGACGCATCTCGGCGCAGGCGCGCGCGGCGGCCGGCATCGGCGAGGGCCTGCTGCGCCTGGCGGTGGGGCTCGAGGACCCGGCGGACGTGATCGCCGACCTGCGCCACGGACTGGGATGACGGGGCGCGACCGCGTTCGCCGCCCGGACCCCGTCGCCGAGCAGCGGGCGCTCGTCGAGCGGCTGCGGCAGCAGGCGGAGCGCGAGCAGGCCGGCGACGTCGAGCTGCTCGAGACCCACATCTCGTTCGTGCTGCTGGCCGGCGAGCACGCGTATAAGATCAAGAAGCCGCTGAACCTCGGCTTTCTCGATTTCACCGCGCTGGCGGCGCGCCGGCATTTCTGCGACGAGGAGTTGCGGCTCAACCGGCGGCTGGCGCCGTCCGTGTACCTCGACGTCGTGCCGGTCACGGTGGAGGACGGCGAGCCGCGCCTGGGCGGCGCCGGCGAGGCGGCCGAGTACGCCGTGCGCATGCGCCGGTTCCCGCAGCAGGCGCTGCTGGACCGGGTTGCCGCGGCGGGCGGCCTGGACGAACGCGTCGACGCGCTGGCCGAGCAGGTCGCGGCGTTCCACGCGCGCGTTCCCGCCGCCGGCGCAGACGTCCTGTTCGGCGAGCCGTTCGAGGTGGTGGCGCCGGCGGCGGAGAACTTCGTCCAGCTGCTGGTGCTGTGCGCGGATCCGGAGCGCCACGCGCGGCTGGAGCGGCTCAAGGCATGGACCGAGGCGGAGGCGGGTCGGCTGAACCCCGTGTTCCGCGAGCGCAAGCGCGCCGGCCGCGTGCGCGAGGGCCACGGCGACCTGCACCTCGGCAACATGGCGCTGGTGGACGGCGGCATCGTCATCTTCGACTGCATCGAGTTCGAGCCCAGCCTGCGCTGGGTCGACGTCATGAGCGAGGTGGCGTTCCTGGCGATGGACCTTTACCGGCGTGGCCTGCCCGGCCTCGCGCGACGGTTTCTGAACGCCTACCTGGAGGCGACCGGCGACTACGGCGGCGTCGCCGTGCTGCGCTTCTACCTCGTCTACCGGGCCATGGTACGGGCCAAGATCGCGGCGATCCGCGCGCGGCAGGGGGGCGTGGGCGAGGGCGATGCCGCCGCGATGGAGCGCGAGTGCGAGGGCTACCTTCGGCTCGCGGAGGGCTTCATCGCCGCGGATCCGCCGATGCTGCTCCTGATGTGCGGCGTTTCCGCTTCCGGCAAGAGCCGCTTCTCGCGCCGCCTGCTGCCGCTCGTCGACGCGATCCGCGTGCGCAGCGACGTCGAGCGCAAGCGCATGCACGGGCTCGCCGCGCTCGACCGTAGCGGCTCCGGCATCGACGGCGGGCTGTACACGCAGGACGCGACGCGCGCCGTCTACGACCGTGTCGCCGCGCTGTGCCGGCAGGTGCTGGATGCCGGCTGGCTGGCGATCGCCGACGCCACGTTTCTCAAGCGCTGGCAGCGCGAGCGGCTGCGCCGCGAGGCGCGCGGGGCGGGCGTGCGCTGCGCCATCCTCGAGTTCGGCGCCGCGGAAAGCGTGCTGCGCGAGCGCATCGAGCGCCGGCTGAAGAAGGCCGACAACGCCTCCGAGGCCGACCTCGAGGTGCTCGCGCGCCAGCTCGCGGGGCGCGAGCCGCTCGGCGACGACGAGGCCGACGCGGTCCTGCGCATTGACACCGGCGCCATCTCGGATCCCGATCCGCTGGACGTTCTGGCCCGCGCGCGCGGGGACTGATTCAGTCTGGCGCTTCCACCAGCCGGCAGCCGGTCTCGTCGCACGCGAGCCAGCCGCCGCGCCGGTACCAGTCGGGCAGCACCCAGCGTTCGCGCTCGCGTCCGTCCACCGCGTGCAGGTGGCGCGCCGGCCGGTGGGTGTGGCCGTGGATCAGCCGCGGCGCGCCGTGACGCCGCAGCCAGTCCTCGACGGTTCGCGCATTGACGTCCATGACCGGGGCGGTCTTGGCCGCCTTCTCCGCCTCGCTGAAGCGCTTCAGCCGCGCGCCGATGCGACCGCGCACGCCCCAGGGCAGCGTGAGGAAGAGGCCCTGGACCGCCGGGTTGCGCACGATGCGGCGAAAGCGCTGATAGCGCACGTCGTCGGTGCAGAGCAGGTCGCCGTGGGTGAGCAGGGTGGGAACGCCGGCGATCTCGCGCAGGCACGGGTCGCCCAGCAGCTCGATCCCGGCGCGCTCGGCGGCGCCCGGCGTCAGCAGGAAGTCGCGGTTGCCGTGCATCACCGCGACCGGGACGCCGTGGGACGACAGCCGCAGGAAGGCCTCCAGGAACGGGCGATTGAAATCGTCCGCCGCCTCGTCGTCGCCGAGCCAGTGGTCGAAGAGGTCGCCGAGCACGTAGAGCGCGGCGGCGCCGGCGGCCTCCTGCTCGAGAAAACGGCGGAACGCGGCGGCCCGATCGCGCCGCGCCGGCGACAGGTGAACGTCGGAGACGAACAGGACGGGCTTCACGGCGCGATCAGCGGCGCCCGCCGGCATGGCCACCTCTCAGGCGGCGACCTCGGCCTTCTGGATCACGACGTCCTCGGCCGGCACGTCCTGGTGAAAGCCGCTGCGCCCCGTCTTGACGCCCTTGATGCGGTCGACCACGTCGGTGCCTTCGACGACGCGGCCGAACACGCAATAACCCCAGCCCTGCGCCGTCGGCGCCTTGAAGTTCAGGAAGTCGTTGTCGGCGACGTTGATGAAGAACTGCGCGGTGGCGGAGTGGGGAT
>CAZGTK010000266.1:0-4210 GCA_964528415.1 uncultured Burkholderiales bacterium
GCCTCGCCGTAGTCCTCGACGGCGACGGTGAACTTGCGCTCCGACAGGCGGTAATCGAACTCGGTGTCGCCGCGCAGGGCGTTCTGTATGAGGTCGAGCGCCTGGCGCACGGGCGCCGCCATCATGCGTGCCTTGGCGGTGGGCGTCATGCCCTGCGCGGTGCGGGTGAACAGGGGGTCGTCCATCGCGACGCGCAGGCGCGACAGCGCGTTCGACACGGCCGGCTGGCTCATGGCGAGGCGGCGCGATGCGCGCGTCAGGTTGCCTTCGGCGAAGATGGCGTCGAACACCGCCAGAAGGTTGAGATCCAGGTTCCGAAGATTCACGAAGCCAATAAGTCCCATCACACTTATCCATTGGACTTATAGTTTTCGCGCTGCTAACTTGTCAAGCGCCGCCGTCGAAGCGGCATTGAATTCGAACAAGATTTCCGCCGCGACGGACCGCGGCGGCAGCCCAGGAGGAGTTCCATGCCGATGGATCCCCAGGCCGACGGGGCCGTCGTCGGCGTCGTCGGCGCCGGCGCCATGGGTCGCGGCATTGCCCAGGTGGCGGCGACCGGCGGCTATCGGGTCCTGCTCACCGACAGCCGGCCCGGCGCGGCGGCCGAAGCGCGCGATTTCATCGCCGGCATGGTGAAACGCGCCGCCGAGAAGGGAACGTTGAGCGCGGCCGCGGCGGACGCCGCGATCCAGCGCGTCGGGCTGGTGGACGGCGTCGCCGATCTGAAGCCCTGCGGTCTCGTCATCGAGGCGGTCGTGGAAGACCCCGCGGTGAAGCAGGCGCTGTTCGCCGAGCTCGAGGGCGTCGTCGCTGCGGACTGCATCATCGCCTCCAACACCTCGTCGCTTTCGGTCACGACGCTCGCCTCGAAGCTCGACAAGCCCGGCCGCTTCGCCGGCTTCCATTTCTTCAACCCCGTGCCGCTGATGAAGCTGGTGGAGGTGATCGACGGCGTGCGCACCGAAGCGTGGGTGGCCGACGCGCTGACCGCGGTGGGCAGGCGCATGGGGCGCGAGCCGGTGCGCGTGAAGGACGCCCCGGGCTTCCTGGTGAACCAGGTCGGCCGCGGGTTCACCATCGAGGCGGCGCACCTGGTGGGCGAAGGCGTCGCCACGTTCGTCGAGGTGGATCGCATCATGCGCGACCTGGCCGGGTTCCGCATGGGCCCGTTCGAGCTGATGGAGCTGACCGGGCTGGACGTCACGCACCCGGCCACGGAGTTGATCTACGAGCAGTTCTACCACGAGCCGCGCTACCGGCCGTCGACGCTGATGAAAAGCCGCCTCGCGGCCGGCATCCTGGGCCGCAAGACCCATCGCGGGTTCTACGACTATGCCGACGGCAAGCCGGTGATCGCGCCCGAGCCCGCGGCGCCTGCCGCGCGGCCGCGGACGGTCTGGCTGAGCGCGGCGGAGCCCGATGGCCATGCCGCGCTGCGCCCGCTGCTCGAGAAGCTCGGCGCGCAGGTGGAAAGCGGCAGCACGCCGTCGCCGGATGCGCTCTGCCTAGTGACGCCCCTGGGCGAGGATGCGACCAGCGCGGCGCTCGCGCAGGGGCTCGACCCGCGCCGCTCGGTGGCGGTGGACACGCTGTTTCCGCTGGACAAGCGCCGCGTGATCATGGGCACGCCCGTCACCGAGCCGGCCGCGCGTGACGCAGCCCACGGCCTGCTCGCCGGCGACGGCGTGCCCGTGACGGTGATCCGCGACAGCCCGGGCTTCGTCGCGCAGCGCATCGTGGCGATGATCACCAACATCGGCGCCAGCATTGCGCAGAGCCGCACCGCCGCGCCGGCCGACGTGGACAAGGCGACCAGGCTCGGGCTCAACTATCCGCACGGTCCGTTGGGATTCGGCGACGCGCTGGGGCCGCACCGGGTGCTCAAGGTGCTGGAGAACATGCAGCGCGCGTACGGCGATCCGCGCTATCGTCCCAGCCTGTGGCTGTCGCGGCGCGCGCGGCTGGGCGTGTCGCTGCTGACGCCGGAAGACTGAGCAGGTCGGGAAGGGACGCGCCAATCCGACCGCAGAGACGCGGAGGCGCGGAGAAGATCGACAACAATCAATGAAGGGACACGGGCGGCAGGAGTCGCGACAAGGGCACACGGGCGATGTGCGTTCCCCATAGCGTTTCGCGCGACTGGCTTGCTCCCGCGCTTTCTCGGCGTCTTTGCGCCTCTGCGGTTTAGGAAAGGGTAACACCATGCTGAATGCTTACTTGTACGACGGCCTGCGCACGCCGTTCGGCCGCCACGCCGGGGCGCTGGCGAAGGTGCGGCCCGACGATCTGCTGGCGGGCGTGATCCGCGACGTCATGGCGCGCAGCCCGTTCAAGCCGGACCAGGTGGAGGACGTGGTGGTGGGCTGCGCGAACCAGGCCGGCGAGGACAGCCGCTGCGTCGCGCGCCACGCCGGCCTGCTCGCCGGACTGCCCGTCGAGGCCGCCGGCGCCGTCCTGCAGCGCAACTGCGGCAGCGGACTGCAGGCGATCGTCTCCGCGAGCCACGCGCTGAGCTGCGGCGAGGGCGAGGTGATGGTGGCGGGCGGTGTCGAGAGCATGAGCCGCTCGGTATTCGTCATGAGCAAGGCGGAGGCGGCGTTCGCGCGCGAGGTGAAGATCTTCGATTCCGCGCTCGGCGCGCGCTTCCCCAACCCCAGGATCGAGGGCGACTTCGGCGCCGACACCATGCCCGAGACGGCGGACAATCTGGCCCGCGAGTTCGACATCTCCCGCGACGCCTGCGACCGCTTCGCGGAAGGCTCCCAGCGCAAGTACGCGATCGCCCGCGGCGAAGGCTTCTTTTCGGGCGAGATCGCGCCGGTGTCGGTGCCGGCGAAGCGCGGCGAAGCGGTGACGGTGACCGAGGACGAGCACCCCCGCCCCGAGACCAGCGCCGAATCGCTGGCGAGGCTCAAGCCCCTCAACCGCGACGGCGTCACCACCGCCGGCAACGCGTCCGGCATCAACGACGGCGCGGTGGCCGTGGTGCTGGCGACGCGCCGGGCCGGCGACGCCGCCGGCGCGAAGCCGCTCGCGCGCATCGTGGCCTCGGCGGTGGCGGGCGTCCCGCCGCGCATCATGGGCTACGGCCCGGTGCCGGCCGCGCACAAGGCCCTCGAGCGGGCCGGCCTCGCGCTCGATGACATGGACGTGATCGAGATCAACGAGGCGTTCGCCGCGCAGGTGCTGGCGTGCCTGCGGGGCCTCTCGCTCAAGTTCGACGACGCGCGCGTGAACCCCAACGGCGGCGCCATCGCGCTCGGGCATCCGCTCGGCGCCTCCGGCCCGCGCATCCTGCTCAGCGCCGCGCGCGAGCTTCAGCGGCGCGGCGGCCGCTACGCGCTGGTGTCGATGTGCATCGGCGTCGGGCAGGGCATCGCCGCCGTGATCGAGCGCTGCGACTGAGACAGCGATGGCGGCGGCCCCGCTTCCCGAACGCGGCGTCACGCTGACCGGCGGCGCGTTCGCATGGGACGACCCGTTCCTGCTCGAGCGCGAGCTCAGCGACGAGGAGCGGATGATCCGCGACAGCGCGCGGGCGTACGCGCAGGAAAAGCTCATGCCGCGCATCCGCGACTGGAACCGCAACGAAACCTTCGATCCTGCGGTGATGCGCGAGATGGGCGAGCTGGGTCTGCTGGGCGCGCCGCTCTCGGGCTACGGCTGCGCCGGCGCGAGCTACGTCGCCTACGGCCTCATCATGCGCGAGCTCGAGCGCGTGGACACGGCGTTCCGCTCCGCCTGCGGCGTGCAGACGACGCTCTCCATGCTGCCGATTTACGCCTATGGCAGCGAGGCCCAGCGCGACAAATACCTGCCGCGCATGGCGAAGGGCGAGCTGCTCGGCTGCTTCGGCCTGACCGAGCCCGACCACGGCTCCGACCCCGGCGGCATGCGCGCCCGCGCGCGCAAGGCGGACGGCGGCTGGCGCCTGACCGGCAACAAGATGTGGATCACGCACTCGCCGATCGCGGATGTCATGGTGGTCTGGGCGAAGGACGACGACGGCGTGATCCGCGGCTTCATCCTCGAGCGCGGCATGGCGGGGCTCGGGACGCCCAAGATCGAGGGCAAGTTCTCGGTGCGCGCCTCGCCCACGGGCGAGATCGTGATGGACGACGTGTTCGTTCCGGAGGAGAACCTGCTCCCCGGCGTGAAGGGGCTCAAGGGCCCGTTCGGCTGCCTCAACAAGGCGCGCTTCGGCATC
>CAZGTK010000267.1:0-4174 GCA_964528415.1 uncultured Burkholderiales bacterium
TCAAGCTGGCGGCCGCGCGCGTCGAGGAGGCGCGCGGCCGCCTGCGCACGGCCCAGGGCGAGCGCTACCCGCTGGTGGACGCCGCCGGCGCAGCCGACCGCTCGCGCCGGTCCGAGCGCACCGCGTCGGAGTTCCCCGCCGGCACGCCGCTCACCACCGAGAACTACCGGGCACAACTCGAGGTGTCCTACGAGCTCGACCTTTGGGGCCGGCTGCGCGACTTGAGCGACGCCGCGCGCGCCCAGCTGCTGGCGACGGAGGCGGCGCAGGAGACGGTGCGCCTCGCGGTCGCCTCCGACGTCGCGCGATCGTACTTCAGCCTGGTCGCGCTCGATGGCCAGATCGACGCCACGGCGCGGCTGCTCCGGCTGCGCCTCGACGACCTCGAGCTGCAGCGGGTGCGCTACCGGCAAGGCCTCATCGCCGAGTTCGACCTCAAGCAGCTGGAAGCCGAGGTCGCCGCCAACCGCGCCGACCTGCCGGCGCTGCAGCGCAGCCGCGAGGTGGAGGAGGCGGCGCTGACGGTGCTGCTGGGCCGCAGTCCGCGCGCGATCCTCGACGACCGTATCGAGGCGACGACGGAAACGCCGCCGCCGCCGGTGACGGTGCCCGCGGGTCTGCCCTCGGACCTGCTGCTGCGCCGTCCCGATATCGTGGCGGCCGAGCAGCGGCTGATCGGCGCCAACGCGCAGATCGGGGCCGCGCGCGCGCAGCTTTTTCCCACCATCACCCTGACCGGCTACCTGGGCAGCGAGAGCGCCTCGCTGTCGGACCTGTTCACCGGCCCGGCCGGCATCTGGCAGCTCGCGGCCGGCCTCACGCAGCCGATCTTCCAGGGCGGCCGGCTGTTCGGCGAGATCGACGCGGCCGAGGCGCGCCAGCGCCAGGCCGTGGCGCAGTACCAGAAGGCGGTGCAGGACGCGTTCCGCGACGTGCGCCAGGCGCTCGCGCGGCAGACGCGCTCGCGCGAGATCTACGACGCCGAGAGCGAGCGCATCGACGCGCTGAAGGAGACGCTGCGCCTTGCGCGCATCCGCTACGTTCTCGGCATCTCGAGCCAGCTGGAAGTGCTGGACGCCGAGCGCAACCTGCTGCGCGCGGTGGTGAGCCGCGAGGGCGCGCTGCGCGACCAGCGCAGCGCCGTGGCCGACCTCGTGCGCGCGCTGGGCGGAGGCTGGGAGGGCCTGCCCGCCGGCGGCGCGGGGCCCGTCGCGCAGGCGCGCTGACGCGCCGCGTCGGGCACGCGGCCGCGCGGCGCGGGGCATTTTCCTGTAAGGATCCGCCGCGCCCGCGGACCTAGCCGGTCACGCACTGATCACGAATTCTCATCTTTTCATCACAACGGCTCGAGCGTGTAAGAAAGCGGCGCGCGCGCAGACCAACGCTGCAGAAGCGCATTGCTTCGACGTGATCCGAACCCAACGTGATTGAAAGGAGATCTCCATGAAAGCGATCAAGACCCTCGCGGCGACCGCCGCCCTGCTGACCTCGTTCTCGTCGTTCGCCGCGAGCGACCTCGCCAAGCAGCTGCACGTGAGCGACGGCTACAACGCGAGCGACATCGCCGCGGTCACCGCGGCCAAGCCCGGCGGCCCGGTCGACCGCGAGTTCATCCGGCAGCTGAGCCAGTCCGACGGCACCGTCGAGTACGGCCACGCGCCGGCGCCGGCCGCGACCGCGGGCAAGGCCAGGCCGTCGGTCGGATTCGACGCCGAGCTGCTGAAGGAGCTGCGCAAGACCGACGGCGAGAGCGCGTAAGCGATTTCGCCGCACGGCCGGCGCCGGGCGCATCCCGGCGCCGGCTTTCGCTCGCCCCGCGCCGGCGGCGCCGCCGACGCGCGACGGACGCAGCGCGTTCGCCCTTGAAACCCTCGCGGCGGGTTACCATCTGACCTGGTAAAACCTCCGCCGGCCGACCCGGCGCCGCCAAGGTCACTCCATGCTCGGTCGCATCGCCCCCGTTACCCAGATTCTGCTCATCGCCAACGTCGGCGTCTTCATCCTGCAGATCGCCACCGGCAACCGGATCGTGCTGCCGTTCGCGCTGTGGCCGCTGGAGACCGGCGGCGTGTACGAGCCCGGCGCCGGCGCCGGCTTCGCCGTCTGGCAGCTGGTGACCTACAGCTTCCTGCACGGCGGCCTCGCGCACCTGTTCTTCAACATGCTGGCGCTGTACATGTTCGGCTCCGAGCTGGAGCGGCTGTTCGGGCGCAGGCGCTACGTCAGCTACTACTTCGTCTGCGTGGTGACCGCGGCGGTGGCGCAGCTCGTGGTGACGGCATCGAGCGGCGGACCGCCCTATCCGACGGTGGGCGCCTCCGGCGGCGTGTTCGGCCTGCTGCTCGCGTTCGGCCTGTACTTTCCGCACCGCCAGATCATGCTCATCTTCCCGCCGATCCCGATGCCGGCGTGGCTGTTCGTGACGCTGTACGGAATTCTCGAGCTCTATCTCGGCATCACCGGCACGCAGGCCGGCATCGCCCACTTCGCGCACCTGGGGGGCATGCTGGGCGGCTGGCTGATGCTGCAGTACTGGCGCGGGCGGCCGCCGTTCGCGCGCCGGCGCTAGCCGCGCCGACTCAGTCGGTGGAGATGGTCCAGCCGCGCTGCGCCGGCGACGGGTGCTCGACGCGGTGCAGCCGCGCGGACGAGCGCAGGCGCTCCTCCGCCTCCTCCCACGCCGGCAGCCCGGCCGATGACTGCGTCCAGGTCGCGGACGCGGCCTCGTCGCACCAGTAGCGCAGCTGCTCGAGATCGAACAGCGCCGCGCCGCCGCCGCGGTGGGCGCGCATCGCCGCCTCGCTCTTCCAGACCGTCAGGCACCAGAACGCGAGGCCGCGGGTCTTGCGCGTCGCGGTGACGATGCGCCCGGGCGCCGTTTGCATCGAGCGCATCGCCCGCGCCGCGTGCAGCATCCACGGCAGCACCAGCCAGGGCGAGCGCAGGCGCACGCGGGTCAGGGAGACGAAGTACACGGGGCGGCTCGGCATGGCGGGCGGCGCCGGGAAGCAGATTCCTCGGCGCGCGTTCGATTCTAGCGCGGCGCGGCGGCGCCGTCAGCCGGCGAGCGCGTCGCCCGGCGGCGCCGGCCGCACCTCGGCGCCGCCGGCGATGTAGTGCACCACCTTCGGCGGCTCGGGCCCCTCGTGCAGCGCCCAGATGCGCCGCTCGACGTCGCGGTCGGCCATCGTCACGCGCGCGTGCTGGCGCAGGTGCTCGGCCCACGACTCGGCAACGAAGTGCTCGACGAAGCGCTGCGGATCGTCGGTGTCGCGGAAGACCTGCCAGTACACGGCGCCGTCGCGCAGGCGCATGCGCCGCACCGTGCGCATGCCCTTCAGGAAGCGCGCGACGTTCTCCGGCCGGATGCGGTACTCCACCGTCACCAGCACCGGGCCGGCGTCGAGCTCCGGCTCGGCCGCCGGCATCGGCGCGGGCCAGTGCGACGACGGCGTCAGGTCGACGTCGTCGTGGCCGCCGATGCGTATGCGCCGCGTCGCCGCCAGCGCCAGGACCAGGCCGGCGCCGGCGACCACCAGCGTCCAGCGCAGTCCGATCCACTCGGCGAGGAAGCCCCAGCCGATCGAGCCCGCCGCCATGCACCCCATCAGCACCACCCAGTAGACGGCCAGCCCGCGCGCGCGCACCCACGGCGGCAGCGCGGTCTGCGCGGCGACCTGCATGCCCGAGAGCACCGCCATCCAGCACGCGCCCACCAGCAGCATCGAGACGGCGGCGACAAGCACGTTGGGAAACGCGGCCAGCAGCGCCACCGCCGCCGCGTAGACGACGAAGCCGCCGGCGACGAGCCGGTCGCGCGCCACGCGCTGCGTGATCCGCGGCAGCAGCAGCATCGCCGCCACGGCGCCGACGCCGATGCCGCCCAGCAGGCCGCCGAACAGGCGCGCGTCGCCGCCGAGCTCGCGGCTGGCGATCAGCGGCAGCAGCGCCCAGACGACGCTGGCGAACGGGAAAAAGGTCAGCTGGCGCACCAGCACCCGCTGCAGCAGCGGCGCGTGGCGCGCGTAGCGCCAGCCGCTGCGCAGCGCGCCGAACAGGCGCTCGGCGGGCATGCCCGCCGCCGGCGCGAGCCGCGTCCACTGCGGGTGCGCGTAGATCACGGCCAGGTAGGAAACGGGGTTGTTCAGGAACACGGCCGCGGTGCGGCGCCAGA
>CAZGTK010000268.1:0-4172 GCA_964528415.1 uncultured Burkholderiales bacterium
CCTGCGTGTATCGGCCCGTCGTGCTGCAGCGGCAGGGCAAGTACCCGCCGCCGGCGGGCGCCTCCGACCTGCCGGGCCTCGAGGTCGCCGGGGAGGTGGTGGCGCGGGCCGCCGACGCGGCGCGCTGGAAGGCGGGCGATGCCGTGTGCGCGCTCCTCACCGGCGGCGGCTACGCGCAGTACGTGGCCGTGCCGGCGGAGCAATGCCTGCCGGTGCCGAAGGGCCTATCCGCCGTGGAGGCGGCGTCGCTGCCGGAGACCTTCTTCACGGTCTGGCACAACGTGTTCGAGCGCGGCGCGCTCGGGAGCGGCGAGTCGTTCCTGGTGCAGGGCGGCACCAGCGGCATCGGCGTCACCGCGATCCAGATGGTGAAGGCCTTCGGCCACCGCGTGTTCGCCACCGCCGGCACCGACGAGAAGTGCGCGGCGTGCGCGAAGCTCGGCGCCGACCGGGCGATCAACTACAAGACCGAGGATTTCGTCGACGTGGTGCAGCAGGAAACCGGCGGCAAGGGCGTTGACGTCATTCTCGACATGGTCGGCGGCGACTACATCCCGCGCGAGCTGAAGGCGCTGGCCGCCGACGGGCGCCTGGTGCTGATCGCCTTCCTCGGCGGCGCCAAGGCGACCGTCAACTTCGCCGACGTGATGCTGCGCCGTCTCACCATCACCGGCTCGACGCTGCGGGCGCGGCCCGTGGCCGTGAAGGCGGCCATCGCCCGCGCGCTGGAGGACAAGGTCTGGCCGCTGGTGGAGCGCGGGAAGATCCGGCCGGTGGTACACGCCACCTTTCCGCTGGAGCGCGCCGCGCAAGCGCACGCCCTGATGGAGAGCGGCGCCCACATCGGCAAGATCGTGCTGACCCTTTAGCGGCGCGCCCTAGCGCCGGCCCGAGCCCGACGCCTTCACCGGCGCCCGCTCGGCGCCGTCGTCGCGGTGGTTCGGCGCGGGCGGCTGGCGCCGCAGCATCGAAGCGTCGCGCTGCTCCGCGACCTTGGTCGCGTAGCGCACATTGCGCTCGACCTCCTCGACGTAGAGGTTCTGGCCGCCGAAGTGCGCCTCGGCGAAGGCGTGCACGCCGCCCAGCATCTGCTCCAGCCGCTTCAGCGCGGTGGCGTAGAACGCCGGCGTCTTGTACACCAGGTCCTCGGGCGAGGCGAACAGCACCTGCTCGGCTCCGCCCGCCTGACGCTGGCGCGCGATGCCGCCCTCGACGAATTCGTCGTAGAGCCGGTCGCGCACCTTCTCCAGGTAGCAGCGGTCCGACATCTGGGCGATGATGTCCGCGGAGCCCAGCAGGTTGCCGAGCAGGCGGTGGGCCGGCTCCGAAACGGCGATCTCCTGGACCGGGACCTCGTAGCCGGTGAAGTGGATCAGCTGCGCCGCCAGCGGCGCGTCGCTGTCGCGCCCGATGTCGTGCAGGTAGTGGCGCAGGAACTCGCCGCCGCGGCTGACGTGGACCTTGGTGAACGCCGCGCCGGTGTTGACGTCGCCCTCGTCTTCCCGCCGGATGTAGCCGCAGTCGTGAAACAACGCGGTGATGACGCCGAGCTCGAACAGGCGCGGGGCCAGGTGCGTGGTGCCGCGGCGCGCGTGCTCGTAGCCCGCCATGAGGCGCGACATCGCCAGCGTCACGTCCAGCGTGTGCTGCAGGTCGTGGTAATCCGTGTCGCAGGGGCGGTGCCCGGGATAGTCGCCGCGGAACAGACGGGCAACGTCGCGAAACGACCGGGTCAGGACCTCGGACGCCTCGGCCTGGTAGACCTCGCGGTACAGGCGCTGAACTTCGCCGCCGACGGATTCGGGATCCGTCGTTCGCACCGTGTCCGTGACATCGTAATCGCTGCGCCGCTCGTCCATGCGTCCCCCCAGGCCGCCGAATTCTTCAAATTTGTCAGTATTATGGCGTCATTAAAACCAACTGGGCGAGGCGCGTGCAACTTCCTTTGCACAAAATTGCCTTTCCGGGCCCCGCACTGGGTAAAATTCCATCAGATAAACAATTGGATGAGACAGTCAGCAGGGCATGCAAAAGTTGTTCCTGGTGGAGGTGGGCACCGGCATCGACCAGCACGGACAGGACGTCACGACGGCCGCCGTGCGCGCCGTCGAAGCGGCCATCCGTCCGGTCGCCATGCCGGGACTGAAGGCGCTGCTGCCTGACGGCGACTACCGCAACATGCGGATCGAAGTCCGGCTCGCCGTTCCCTGCGATCGCGACAAGCTTGACCTGGAGCGCGTGCGCCGGGCCTTTCCTTACGGTACCGTGGAGATCGAGGTGGTCGACGGCGGCATGACGGCCGGCAGCGGCACGCTGCTGCCGGACAAGGGCGACCGCAACGACCTCATCTACGTGGTCAATGCCGCGGTGCGCGTCGGCTGCTGATCCTGGCCGGCGCGGACGAAGCGCTTTTCCGACACCAACCCGAGGAGGACTCCCATGAAGCGGACCTGGACCTGGATCATGGCGGCGGCGCTGACCGGCGCCGGCGCGGCGCAGGCGGCCGACCCGGTGCTGATCAAGATTCCACGCCTGACCGTCGAGGCGGCGCAGCGCGTTGCCGTGGCGACGCTGGCGGCGTGCCGGAAGGAAGGCGTGCAGATCGCCGTCACCGTGGTGGACCGCGGCGGTCATCCGCTCGTGATCATGCGCGACACGCTGGCGCCGGACCTCACGCTCGAGATCAGCCGCCAGAAGGCCTACACGGCGATGGCGTTCAACGCGGCCACCTCGTCGATGGAGAACCGCTTCACCAAGCCGTTCCAGATCGGCAAGGTCGACGGCATCGTGTTCTCCGCGGGTGGTCTGCCGATCACCGCCGTCTCCAACATCCTCGGCGGCGTCGGCGTCTCCGGGGCCCCCACCGGCGAGCAGGACGAGCGCTGCGCGGCCGCCGGGCTGAAGGCGATCCAGGACGACCTTGACCTCGCTCCGCTCTGACGCGCTGGATGCGACTGCTGCTGCGGCTGCTGCTGGCGCTCGCTCTGGCGTGCGCCGGCACCACCTGCAGCGACGCCGGTGCGCCGTCGTCGCTGCAGGATCGCGAGGCCGCCGCGACGATCGCGGCGGCCGACCTGCCTCCCCAGGCGCGGGAGACGCTGGCGCTGATCCGCGCCGGCGGCCCCTTCCCGTACCGCAAGGACGGCAGCACGTTCATGAACCGCGAGGGCCGGCTGCCGGCGAAGCCGCGGGGCCATTACCGCGAGTACACGGTGCCCACGCCGGGAGCCCGCGACCGCGGCGCGCGCCGCATCGTCACCGGCCGGGACGGTGAGGCGTATTACACCGACGACCATTACCGCAGCTTCCGCCGAATTCGCGAATGACCGTCCCGCCCGCGTTCCTCGAGGGCGGCCTGTACCGGGTGACGCCGGCAGGCCGCCGGCGCGCCGACCTGGTGGCGCAGCGCGCGCGCCGGCGCGGCTTCGCCGAGTTCACGCTCGACCTCGCCGAGACCGGGTCGAAAGCGGCCTTCCTGAGGACCGCGGCCACGGCGATGGCGTTTCCGGACTATTTCGGCGGAAATTGGGACGCTTTCTACGACTGCGTCACCGACCTGGGCTGGCGCCCCGCGCCCGGCTATCTGGTGCGCGTGCGCAACACGGGGATGCTGTCGCGGCGCGCCGCGCCGGTGCTGGCCGAGGCCCTGGACATCATGGCCGAGGCCGCGCAGTACTGGCGCGGCGAGGGCGTTGCCTTCGTGGTCCTGGTGGACGACCCCGGAATGCCCGCTTTCGGGTCAAGGTTGAGGTCCCTATAATGACGGCGAACCGGCGGCTGGCCGTTTCGCTGCGCGCGGTCCGCGCCCTCTGACATCCGCCCCGCTTCCTTCCGGATCGAAAAGCGTCCATGAACAGCAACAGCATCTTCACCAAGAGCGCCAAGGGCATGATGGAGCTCAACAGCCGCTCGAGCCGGCTGCCGCGGGACCTGCTGAAGGTGCTGAAGCTGGTGGACGGCAAATCCACCGTGCGCCAGCTGGCCGATTCGGCCGGCGCCAATCCCGCCGGCCTGCTGGCCACCATGGAGGCCAACGCGGCGCCGGCGGACCAGCGCGGCACGGCCTATGGCGTGTTCAACCTGGCCAGCGGCCTGGCCATGCTGGCGGCCAGCGTGATCGCCGGACTGCTGTGGGAGACGGTGGGGCCGGCTGCGACCTTCTGGGCCGGCGG
>CAZGTK010000269.1:0-4160 GCA_964528415.1 uncultured Burkholderiales bacterium
TCTACTACTCGTACTTCGACACCGTCGTGAACCGCTATCTGATCGAGCGCGGCGTCCTGGACGTCGAGACGAGCCCGGTGGTGGGCCTGGTGGTGGAGACGCAGTGCCACTACTTCAGCCCGGTGACCTTCCCGGACACGGTCCACGCCGGCCTGCGCGTCGCGCACATCGGGCGCAGCAGCGTGCGCTACGAGATCGGCATCTTCCGCAACGGCGACGCGCTGGCAGCGGCGCAGGGGCATTTCGTCCACGTCTACGTCGAGCGCGCCTCGCAGCAGCCGACGCCGCTGCCCGCGCCGCTGCGCAACGCGCTGGAGCGCCTGCGCGCATGAAGAACGAGCGCTATGCGGCCTGGGCGGCGGCGGTCGTGGCCGGTAGCCGCCGCGAGCTGGCGCGCGCGATCACGGAGGTGGAGGCCGAGACCGAGGCCGGCGGCAGCCTGCTGCGGGCGCTGCACGACCGCGTGGGGCGCGCCAGCGTCGTCGGCGTAACGGGACCTCCGGGCGCGGGCAAGTCGACGCTGGTCTCGGCGCTTGTCGCCGAGCTGCGCCGCGTCGGCTTGCGGGTGGGCGTGCTGGCCGTGGATCCGTCCAGCCCGTTCTCCGGCGGCGCCGTTCTCGGCGACCGGGTGCGCATGGGCCGGCACAGCAACGACGACGGCGTGTTCATCCGCTCGCTCGCCTCGCGCGGGCATCTGGGCGGGGTGTCGCGGACCACGGCGCGCATGGTGGAAGTGTTGGACGCCGCCGGGTTCGACGTCGTCATCGTCGAGACCGTGGGGGCCGGGCAGTCGGAGGTGGAGGTTGCCCGGCTTGCGCACACGCGGGTGGTGGTGTGCCCGCCGGGACTCGGCGACGAGGTGCAGGCGATCAAGGCCGGCATTCTGGAGATCGCCGATATCCTGGTGGTCAACAAGGCCGACCTGCCCGGCGCCGACGCCGCCGTGCGCGATCTGCGGGAGATGCTGCGCCTGCGGCGCGGCGCGGCGGCCGAGGTGCCGGTGATGAAGACCAGCGCGCGCGACGGCGACGGCGTCGCGGCGCTGGCCGAGTGGCTCATTCGGCGCGGACGTTCCGAGCAGGGACCCGGAAGGCGCGCGGCGGCCGCGCCGGCGCCCGCCGCCGTGGCCGCGGTGGACCGGGCGATCGCGAGCCGCCGCTCGGTGCGCCGCTTCCTGCCGACGCCGGTATCGCGCGAAACCGTGGAAGAGATCCTGGCGGTCGCGAGCCGGGCCCCGAGCGGCACCAACACCCAGCCGTGGCGCGTCGCGGTCGTTGCCGGGGAGCGCCGGGCGGCGCTGTCGCGGGCGATCATGCTCGCGTACGAGACCGAGCCGGACCGTCACCACGAGGAGTACCACTACTATCCGGTGAAGTGGGCGGAGCCGTACCTCTCGCGCCGCCGCAAGATCGGCTGGGATCTTTATGGCCTGCTCGGGATCGCGAAGGATGACAAGGCCGGCATGCACCGCCAGTTCGGCCGCAACTACGCGTTCTTCGACGCGCCGATCGGGCTCGTCTTCACCATCGAGCGCAGCCTCGAGCGCGGCAGCTGGCTCGACTACGGCATGTTCATCCAGAACGTGATGATCGCCGCGCGCGCGCGCGGACTCGATACCTGCCCGCAGGCGGCGTTCAACCGCTTCCACCGAGTCATCGCGCGGGAGCTCGAGCTCCGGGCCGAGGAGATGGTGGTGTGCGGCATGTCGCTCGGCTACGCCGATCCCGATGCGCCCGAGAACCGGCTGGTCACCGAGCGCGAGCCGGTGTCGGGCTTCGCCCGCTTCCTCGGATTCGACTGAGACGACGATGGATGCCGAGGCCAAGGCTCGCGAGCGCGTGATGGCGCTCGCCGGAAAGGACCCTTTTGTCCGCTCGCTCGGCATCCGCTGCGTCGATGCCGGCTACGGGCGCGCCGCGGTGGCGATGACGGTCGGTCCGCAGCACCTCAACTTCAACGGCACCTGCCACGGTGGCGTGCTGTTCGCGCTGGCCGACACCGCGTTCGGGTTGGCCTCCAATTCCCACGGCAGCCTCTCGGCCGGCATCGACGCGCACATGACCTTCTCGCTGGCGGTGCAGGCCGGCGAGACGCTGGAGGCGCGCGCGGCGGAGGTATCCCGCAGCCGCAAGCTGGGCGTCTACCGGGTCGACGTGCTGCGCGGCGACCAGCTGGTGGCGGCGTTCACCGGCACGGTGTACGTGTCTTCACTGCCTCACGGGGAGGCGGGCTAGGATCCGTCTTTCTTGGTCGAGCCGCCGCCGAGCAGGGCCGGCACGGGTCGGGAGGCGCGGGCACGCGGCCGGTGAGCGGTGGCGTCGGCGGACTCGGGCGGCGGCAACGCCCGCCGCGGCGCGGGCGGTGAAGACGGCTCGGGTGCCTCCCGCGCTTCGGCCTCGATCCGCTCGGTGCGCTCCTCGCGCGCGGGACGGCGCTCGTCGCGTTCGGGGCGGCGTTCGCGGCGACGCTCGGGGGCTCCGCGACCCTCGCGCCGCGGCCGCCGCGCACCCGCCTCGAAGCCTTCGACGACCTCGCGCGGGATGCTGCGCTTGAGCAGCCGCTCGATGCCGGCCAGGAGCTTCTCTTCCTCCGGCGAGACCAGCGAATGGGCGTCGCCTTCCATGCCGGCCCGGCCGGTCCGGCCGATCCGATGCACGTAGTCCTCGGGGTTCGACGGCAGCTCGTAGTTGATGACGTGGGGCAGCTCCTCGATGTCGAGGCCGCGGCCGGCGATGTCGGTGGCGACCAGCACCCGCACCTTGCCGTCCTTGAAGTCAGTTAGCGCCTGCAGCCGCTGCTGCTGGGTGCGATCGCTGTGCAGCGCCTCGGCGTTGACGCCGTCGCGCACCAGCATGCGCGCGAGGCGGTTGGCGGCGAGGCGCGTCGCCGTGAAGACCAGAACCTGCTGCATGCCGCGGGCCTCCAGCAGGTGCTCGAGAAGATCCTTCTTGAGCCCGGCATCAACCGGGTGCACCACCTGCCGCACCAGCTCGGCCGGCGCGTTGCGCGCCGCCACTTGCACCCGCGCCGGCGCGGAGAGGATGGAGGAGGACAACCGGACGACCTCGTCGGCGAAGGTCGCCGAGAACATCAGGTTCTGGCGCTTCGCCGGCAGCACCGCCAGGATGCGCTTGATGTCGGGCATGAATCCCATGTCCAGCATGCGGTCGGCTTCGTCGAGCACCAGGATCGACACCTGCGACAGATTGATCGTGCGCTGATGGAGGTGGTCGAGCAGGCGCCCGGGGGTGGCCACGACGATCTCGACGCCGCGGCGCAGCTGCTCGATCTGCGGGTCGATGCTGACGCCGCCATAGACGACCGCGTAGCGCAGGGGCACGTGCTTGCCGTAGGTGCGCACGCTTTCCTCGACCTGCAGCGCCAGCTCCCGCGTCGGCACCAGGACCAGCACGCGCACGGGATGACGCGCGGGCGAGGTGCTGGTGCTCGCGAGCGGCGCGAGCCGCTGCAGGATCGGCAGCGTGAAGGCCGCGGTCTTGCCGGTGCCCGTCTGCGCCGCCGCCATGACGTCGCGGCCGGCCAGCACCAGCGGAATCGCCTGCTCCTGCACCGGCGTTGGCTGGGTGTAGCCCTGCTCGTCGACGGCTTGCAGCAGCTCGGGGATGAGGCCGAGGTCAGCGAACTTCATGGTCAACGGGAGCGCCCGACCGCGGCCGGGGCGCGAAGCGCCTTGCCGCGATGGCGGCGCGTGGGGCGGAATGGGGTTGATCGTTCAGCAACGTCGCACATTGTACCACCCGTTCGCGGGCGGACGGCATCGCGGCTCGCCCGGCGCGTTGGCGCGGGCGCTCAGCCCTTGACGCACGCCTTGGGGCGCAGGAACGCGACGCGGCGGGCGAGGCCGGCCTGCTCGGTCACGGCGGCGACGGCGTCAACGTCCTTGTAGGCGCCCGGCGCTTCTTCGGCCGCGCCGCGCATCGATTTCGTGCGGATCAGGATGCCGTTTGCGCGCAGCTCGTCCACCAGCTGGCGACCGCTCCAGCGATGCAGGGCCTGGCGCCGGCTCATCGCGCGCCCGGCGCCGTGGCTCGCCGAGGCGAAGGCCGGGTTGCCCGCCACGCCCGCCAGCACGTAGGAGCCGGTTCCCATGCTGCCGCCGATGATGACCGGCTGGCCGACCTCGCGGTAGCGCGCCGGCA
>CAZGTK010000270.1:0-234 GCA_964528415.1 uncultured Burkholderiales bacterium
GACTACGGCAAGAAGATCGCCGAGGGCACGCCGGCCGAGGTGCAGCGCGACCCGGCGGTGATCGAGGCCTACCTGGGCGGAGCGATCGCGTGAGCCTGCTGGAGGTCCGCGGCCTCAAGGTGAGCTATGGCCACATCGCGGCGGTCAAGGGCATCGACCTCGCCGTGCACGAGAACGAGCTGGTGGCGCTGATCGGCGCCAACGGCGCCGGCAAGACGACGACGCTGAAGGCGC
>CAZGTK010000270.1:244-4147 GCA_964528415.1 uncultured Burkholderiales bacterium
CACGCCGCCGGCAACTTCCTGATCAGCGAAGCGCTGCGGGGGGAGGGGGGTGAGCTGCGCAACCTCAGCGGCAAGCCCTTCATGAAGGGCGGCGGCTCCGTGCACTACCGCGGCCGCGCGGTGACGCGCAGGCCTTCGTTCGAGCTGGTGCGCGAGGGTCTGGCGCTGGTGCCGGAGGGCCGCGGCATCTTCGGGCGCCTGACGGTGGAGGAGAACCTCGACATGGGTGCCTACGCCCGCCCCGGCGATGCGGCGATCCGCAGCGACCTCGATCGCGTCTACGCGCTGTTTCCGCGGCTCAAGGAGCGCCGGCACCAGACCGCCGGCACGCTCTCCGGCGGCGAGCAGCAGATGCTCGCGATCGGCCGCGCGCTGATGAGCCGGCCGAAGCTCTTGCTGCTGGACGAGCCCAGCATGGGCCTCGCGCCGATCATGGTGCAGCGGATCTTCGAAGTGGTGCGGGCGGTGGCCAGCGAGGGCGTCACGATCCTGCTGGTGGAGCAGAACGCCAAGCTCGCGCTGGAAGTGAGCCACCGCGGCTACGTGATGGACAGCGGCAACATCGCGCTCACCGGCGCCTCGGCGGAGCTCTTGGCCAACCCGCAGGTGCGCCAGGCCTACCTCGGCGAGTAGCGCCTCACAGCACGCGCTGCAGCAGGCCGCTGACGTTCAGGAACACGAGCGCGATCGCCACCGGCGTGACGAAGCGCACCACGAAGCGCCACAGGCCGAACAACCCGGGCGGGAGCGCCAGCTCCTCCTCGGCGTGCGCCAGCTTCATGACCCACGCCGCGAACAGCGCCATCGCGAGCCCGCCCAGCGGCAGCATGACGTTGCTGGTGAGGTAGTCCAGCGCGTCGAAGATGCCGAGGCCGGCGAGCTTCACCTCCGACCAGGCGCCGAAGGACAGCACCACCGCGACGCCCAGCAGCCAGACGGCGACGCCGATCGCGACACAGGCGCGGCCGCGCCGCAGGCCGAGCCGCTCGGTGAGCCAGGACGCCGCCGGCTCCACCAGCGAGATCGAAGACGTCCACGCCGCGAAGATCAGCAGCACGAAGAACAACGAGCCGATGACGCCGCCGCCCGGCATGTTGCCGAACGCGATCGGCAGGGTGAGCATCACCAGCCCCGGCCCTGCCGCCGGCGCCAGGCCATGCGCGAAGACGATGGCGAAGATCGCCAGGCCGGCGAGGATGGCGACGGAGGTGTCGGCCAGCGCGATGTAGAACGCGGTGCGGCCGATGGAGACGTGGCGCTGCAGGTAGCTGCCGTAGACCATCACCGCGCCCATGCCGATCGACAGGCTGAAGAACGCCTGTCCCATCGCGGCCAGCACGACCCCCGGCGTGATGCGGCTGAAATCCGGCGCGAACATGAATGTGGCGGCCTCGACCATCGCGCCTTGCGCGAGGCCGTAGCCGACCAGCACCAGGATGATGGCGAACAGCGCGGGCATCATGATCTTGTTGGCGCGCTCGAGGCCCCGGGTGACGCCGTAGGCCACCACCGTGAGCGTCAGGACCAGGAATACGGTGTGCCACAGCATAAGCTCGTAGGGATCGGCGAGCATCGACGAGAACATTGTCTTCGCGCGCTCGGCGTCGAGGCCCGCCAGCGCGCCGGTGGCGCTCTTCACGAGGTAGTCGATCATCCAGCCGGCGACGACGCTGTAGAACGACAGGATCAGGACCCCCGCCAGCACGCCCATCAGCCCGACCAGCTTCCATGCGCCCGCCGCGCCCGCCTCGGCGGCCAGGTGCGCCATGCCGTCCACGGGATTACGCTGCGCGCGGCGGCCCAGCATGATCTCGGTGATCATCATCGGCAGGCCGACCAGCGCGATGGCGCCGAGATAGACGAGCACGAACGCGCCGCCGCCGTTCTCGCCGGCCATGTAGGGAAATTTCCAGATGTTGCCTAGGCCCACCGCCGAGCCGGCGGTGGCCAGCACGAACGCCCAGCGGTTGGACCAGTGGCCGCGATGCGCAGTCGTCATCGGCGCTTTCTCCTCCGCCCGGAGTATACGAAACAATGCCGGACGGAGTGCCGGCCCGCCGCGCCGGACGCCGGCTAGTTGTTCAGCGCCTGCAGCGGCGCGGGAATGCGGCCGCCGCGGCGCACGAAGGCGGCGGACGAGCGGCGATTCACCGGGATCACCGGCGCGCGCCCCAGCAGGCCGCCGAATTCGACGAACTCGCCGACGCTCTTGCCGGGCGCCGGGATCACGCGCACGGCGGTGGTCTTGCGGTTGATCATGCCGATGGCGGCTTCGTCGGCGATGATGGCCGCCACGGTTTCGGCCGGCGTGTCGCCGGGAATCGCGATCATGTCCAGGCCCACCGAGCAGACGCTGGTCATGGCCTCCAGCTTGTCGAAGGTGATGGCGCCGAGCGCCGCGGCCTCGATCATGCCGGCGTCCTCCGAGACCGGGATGAACGCGCCCGAGAGCCCGCCGACGTAGCTGGAGGCCATCGCGCCGCCCTTCTTCACCGCGTCGTTGAGCAGCGCCAGGGCCGCGGTGGAGCCGTGCGCGCCGACGCGCTCCAGCCCCATCGCTTCCAGGATGCGCGCGACGCTGTCGCCGGCGGCGGGCGTCGGCGCCAGCGACACGTCCACCACGCCGAAGGGGACGCCGAGCCGCTCGGACGCGGCGCGGCCGACGAGTTCGCCCATGCGCGTGATCTTGAACGCCATGCGCTTGATGGTGGTGGCGAGCTGGCCGAGGTCGGCGTCCGGCTCCTTGGCCACGGCGTTGTGGACCACGCCCGGCCCCGAGACGCCGACGTTGACCACGCAGTCCGGCTCGCCGATGCCGTGGAACGCGCCGGCCATGAACGGGTTGTCGTCCACGGCGTTGCAGAACACCACCAGCTTGGCGCAGCCGAGGCCGTCGGCGGCCGCCGTCAGTCGCGCGGTCTCGACGACGACGCGGCCCATCTCCGCCACCGCGTCCATGTTGATGCCGGCGCGCGTGGAGCCGACGTTGACCGACGCGCAGACGCGCTCGGTGCCCGCCAGCGCCTCGGGGATCGCGCGGATCAGCGCCGCGTCGCCGGGCGTGTGTCCCTTCTGCACGAGCGCCGAGAAACCGCCGATGAAGTTCACCCCGACGTCGGCCGCGGCGCGGTCCAGCGCCCGCGCGATGGCGAGAAGGTCGGCGGCCGCCGCGGCCTCCGCGATCAGCGCCACCGGCGTCACCGCGATGCGCTTGTTGATGATGGGGATGCCGTACTCCTGCTCGATCGCCGCGCCCACCGCCACCAGCCGGCCGGCGGCACGGCAGACGCGATCGTAGATGCGCGCGGCGAGCTGCGCGCCGTCGGGGTGCGCGCAGCCGCGCAGGCTCACGCCCAGGGTGATGGTGCGGATGTCGAGGTTCTCCATCTGCACCATGCGGATGGTCTCGACGATCTCCTGGGCGGAGAACGACAGCGACTTCATACGCGGTGCATGTACTTGAAGACGTCCTCGTGCTGGGCGTCGATCGTGAGGCCCATCGCCTCGCCCCGGGCCTTGAGCCGGCGCTTGAGCTCCTCCAGCGGCACGCTGGCCTGCGCCATGTCGGCCAGCAGGATCATGGCGAAGAACTCCTGCAGCGTGGTCTGGGAGATGTCGAGGATGTTGGCGTTGGCCTCCGCGAGGATCGTCGACACGGCGGCGATGATGCCGACGCGGTCCTGGCCCAGCACCGTGACGACGATGCGGCTGCTGGATTCGCTCACGCCCAGTCCCGCGGCTTGAGGAACTCGTCGTACAGGCGCGCCTCCGGCGAGCCCGGCTCGGGATGCCAGTCGTAGCGCCACTTCACGATCGGCGGCAGCGACATCAGGATCGACTCGGTGCGGCCGCCCGACTGCAGGCCGAACAGCGTGCCGCGGTCGAAGACGAGGTTGAACTCGA
>CAZGTK010000271.1:0-1049 GCA_964528415.1 uncultured Burkholderiales bacterium
TTCTGCGTCGCGATGACGAAGAACGGCTCCGGCAGCGGCCGCGTCTCGCCCTCGGCGGTGACCTGGCGCTCCTCCATCGCCTCCAGCAGCGCGCTCTGCGTCTTGGGCGTCGCCCGATTGACCTCGTCGGCCAGGATCAGCTGGCTGAAGATCGGGCCCGGGTGGAACTTGAACGCGCCGGTGTCGCGTTCGTAGATCGACACGCCGACGATGTCGGCCGGCAGCAGGTCGCTGGTGAACTGGATGCGGCGGAATTCCAGGCCCAGCGAGACCGCGAGCACGTGCGCCAGGGTGGTCTTGCCCACGCCCGGCAGGTCCTCGATCAGCAGGTGGCCGCGGGCGAGCAGGCAGGCCACCGCGAGGCGGATCTGCTTCTCCTTGCCGAGGATCACCGTGCCGGCCTGGCGGATCACCCGCTCGATGGCAGCCGTCATTTACATTCCTTTGCAATCACAGGGATCGGTGCACGCGTTTGAGCGACGAATCCTCCGGATTGTTCTCGATAGCGAACCCGAGCTTGGCCATCAGGCGCAGCATGTTGCCGTTGTTGGCGAGCACGTCGCCGACGATGGAGGTGAGCCCGGCGTCGCGGGCGACGTCCATCAGGGCGTTCATCAGCCGCGAACCGATGCCCTTGCCCTGCCAGGCGTCGGCCACGACGAGGGCGAACTCGCACGAGGCGCCGTCGGGGTTGGTCACGTAGCGCGCCGCCGCCAGTTCGAGCTCGCGGCCGTTTTCGCCGGGGACGACGGCGATCAGCGCCATCTCGCGGTCGTAGTCGATCTGCGTCATGCGCGCCACGGTGCGCGGGCTGAGCTCCTGGATGGTGCTGATGAAGCGGAAGTAGCGCGACTCCTCCGAGAGGCCGCGCACGAACGCCTGCAGCAGCTCGGCGTCCTCGGGCCGGATCGCCCGGATGGTGATTTCGTTGCCGTCGGCCAGCGGCCACTTCTGCGCCAGGTGGGCGGGATACGGGCAGATCGCCATGTGCGGGTAGCGGTGCCCGGGTCCGACGGCCGCGTAATCGACGACCACGCGCGCGTCCACCG
>CAZGTK010000271.1:1059-4146 GCA_964528415.1 uncultured Burkholderiales bacterium
GACTATTTCCATCTGGGTTCCTCCTGGAATTCCTTACTATCCTGGCGACACGCCCCCGACAATGCTATGAAGCTGTGTCTGGTTTGCAATTTTCAAACTGCCGAAGATCAGGACGTATGTCCTCGGGATGGCTCGTCCATGGTCACCGTGGGCGACGATCCGCTCCTCGGCATGGTGGTGGAAGGCCGGTACAAGATCCAGTCGGTGATCGGTCAGGGCTCCTCGCGCGCGTCCACCGCCACGGCACCGTCCTGGTCGACGATGAGCGGATTGATGTCGAGCTCGCGGATCCACGGCAGCTCGCTCGCGATCTCGGACAGGCGCATCAGCACCTGCTCGAGGGCCGCCATGTCGACCGGGGGCAGGCTGCGGAACGCACCGAGCATGCGCGAGACGCGCGTGCGCCCGACGAGGTCGCGCACCAGCACGACGTTGAGCGGCGGCAGGCACACGGCGCGGTCGCCGGTGACCTCGGCGTTGACGCCGCCGGCGGCGAAGGTGACGACCGGCCCGAACACGCGGTCGGTGGCGATGCCGACCAACAGCTCGCGCCCGTGCGGCTTCACCGTCATCGGCTGCACCGTGACGCCGTCGACGCGCGCCTGCGGCAGCTTGGCCTTGACCGTCGCGAGAATGTCGTTGAACGCGGCGCGCACCTCCGAGGCGCTGCCGAGGTTGAGCCGCACGCCGCCGACGTCGCTCTTGTGCGTGACGTCGGGCGAGTTGATCTTCATCGCCAGCGGAAAGCCGATCTGCTCAGCCATCATCACCGCTTCGGGCAGCGTGCGCACCACCACGGTGGGCGTGACCGGAATGCGGAACGCGGCGAGCAGCGCCTTCGACTCGGTTTCCGACAGCACCTTGCGCTTCTGCGCCAGCGCGCTCTCGATCAGCAGGCGGGCGCCGTCGACGTCCGGACGGTCGGTGAGGGAGGTCGAGTAGGGGACCTGGATCAGCAGCTGCTGGTTGCGGTGGTGGGTGGCGATGTGGGAGAACGCCTCCACGGCCGGCTCGGGCGTGCGGAACACGGGGATGCGGCCCTGGCTCAGGATGCGCCGGCCCTCCACCACCGCGTCGCCGCCCATCCAGCAGGCGACCAGCGGCCGGCGCAACTCCTCGTGCAGCGCCACGACTTCGCGGGCGACGGCGCTGGGGTCGGTCTCCACCTGCGGCGTCACGATGACCATGACGCCGTCGACCTCGGGATCCTCGAAGCAGGCGGCGATCGCGGCGCGGTAGTGCGCCGGCGTCGCCCGGCCGCCCAGGTCGACCGGGTTGCCGCGTGACCAGTTCGCCGCCAGCGCGCCCTCGAGGCGGTCGAGCGTCGGCTGGGCGAGTTCCGGCACCTCGACTTCGTGCAGCGCGGCCCAGTCGGCGGCGATGATGCCGCCGCCGCCGCCGTTGGTGACGATGGCGAGCCGGTTGCCCGTGGGGCGATAGCGCGAGCTCAGGCAGCGCGCCGCCGAGACCAGCATGTTGAACGTGCGCACGCGCACCGCGCCGGCCCGGCGCAGCACCGAGTCGAAGACGTCGTCGGCGCCGACCAGCGCGCCGCTGTGCGTGATGGCGGCCTTGTAGGCGGCCGCCTCACGGCCGGTCTTGACGACGATCACGGGCTTTGCGCGCGCCGCCATGCGCAGCGCGCTGACGAAGCGCCGCGGCGCGTAGACGCCCTCGAGATAGAGCAGGATGCTCTCGGTGGCGACGTCCCACGCCAGGTAGTCGAGGATCTCGCCGAAGGCGATGTCGGCGGCTTCGCCCAGCGTGATGACGCTCGAGAAGCCAACGTCGTTGGAGGCGGCCCAGTCGAGCATGGCGTTGGTCAGCGCGCCGGACTGGCAGACGAGGGCGATCGGGCCCGGCCTGGCGCCGAAGCCGCTGTAGGTCGCGTTGAGGCCGAGCGCCGGACGGATCACGCCGAGGCAGTCGGGTCCCAGCACGCGCACGCCGTGGGCGCGCGCGTTGGCCAGGGTTTCGCGCAGCAGTCGGACGCCGCGGGGGTCGGGCGGGCCGAGGCCGCCCGAGATCAGGAGCACGGCGCGGATGCCCTTGCGGCCGCAGGCGGCGACGATGCCGGGAACGGTTTCGGCCGGCGTCACCACGACCGCCAGGTCGACCGCCGGCAGGATCGCCTCGACGCTCGGGTAAGCGCGATGGCCCATGACCTTGGCGTGCTTCGGGTTGACCGGGAAGATCTCGCCGCGGAAGCCGCCGCCGACGAGGTTCTCCATGAGCTGCCGCCCGGCCGAGCCGGCGCGCTCGGTGGCGCCCACCACCGCCACCGAGCGCGGCGCGAACAGCGTCGTCAGGTGGTGGCGTTCGACCGAAACGGACAAGCGGGCCTCGTCGTGGACACGGCGTTTTCGCGACTATAAGATTTTGGACGTTTTACCGAAAACCACCGTCAAGGCGGATCGAGGAGGAACCGTTGCCCGTCGCGTACATCACGCATGCCGATTGCAGCCTGCACGACATGGGGTCCTACCACCCCGAGTGTCCGGCGCGCCTCACCGCGATCGAGGACCAGCTGATCGCATCCGGCATGATCAACCTCCTGTTGCACGAGGAGGCGCCCCTTGCCACCCGCGAGCAGCTCGAGCGGGTCCACCCCGCCGCCTACATCGATGCGCTCGAGGCCAGCGTTCCCGAAAACGGGCTCGTTCACCTGGACCCCGACACGGCGATGAACCCGCACACGCTGCGGGCCGCGAAGCGGGCTGCAGGCGCCGCCATTCTAGCAACCGACCTCGTGATCGGCAAAAAAGTCCGCGCCGCGTTCTGCTCGGTGCGCCCGCCCGGGCATCACGCGGAGCGGGCCCGCGCCATGGGCTTCTGCTTCTTCAACAACGTCGCCGTCGGCGCGATGCACGCGCTGGCGCAACATGGCCTCGAGCGCGTTGCCGTGGTGGACTTCGATGTCCACCACGGCAACGGCACCGAGGACGTGTTCGCCGGCGATCCGCGCGTGCTGATGGTGTCGACGTTCCAGCATCCGTTCTACCCCTACAGCGGCGTCGAGGGCCGCTCCGAGCGGATGGTCAACATTCCGCTGGCGATTATCGGCGGCATCATCGCGGTCTATCTGAC
>CAZGTK010000272.1:0-4117 GCA_964528415.1 uncultured Burkholderiales bacterium
CCGGGCCCGATCGCGAGCAGACGATCGTGCTGGCGGCGTCGCGGGCGGTGTCCGGCAGCGCCGCGATCAACTCGGGAACGCGCTTGATCACCTCGTCGGCGAGGGCCTTCGACGTCGTGAACAGCCACGCGGGCGACTCGTGGCCGTGCTCGGCCTGGCCCACCAGGTCGGACGCGACGATGGCCGGGTCGGCGGTGTCGTCGGCGATGACGGCGACTTCCGACGGGCCGGCGAAGACGTCGATGCCGACCTTGCCGAACAGCGTTCGCTTGGCCTCGGCGACGAACTTGTTGCCCGGGCCGACGATGATGTCCGCGGGCTTGCCGGTGAACAGGCCGTAGGCCATGGTGGCCACGGCCTGCACCCCGCCCAGCGTCATGATGATGTCGGCGCCGGCCACTTTCATCGCGTAGAGCACCTGCGGGTGGATGCCCTCGCCGCGGAACGGCGTCGAGCAGGCGATGACGGTCGGAACGCCGGCCGCCTTGGCGGTGGCGACGCTCATGTAGGCCGAGGCGATGTGGGCGTAACGGCCGGTGGGCACGTAGCAGCCGGCGACGTTGACGGGCAGCAGCCGCTGGCCGGCGGTGACGCCGGGATACAGCTCCACCTGGAATTCGCGGATCGAGTCGCGCTGCGCCTCGGCAAAGCGTCGCACCTGCTCGGCCGCGAACTCGATGTCGCGCTTGATCCCGGCCGGGATGTCCCTCGTGCGGCGCTCGATCTCGTCCGGCGTCACCAGGATCTCGCCGCTCCAGTTGTCCAGCTTCTGCGCGTACTCGCGGACCGCCGCCTCGCCGCGCTTCTCGATCTCGGCCAGCATTTCGCTCACGACCTTTTGGGCGGTGGCGGTTTCGGTTTCGGGCGTCTTGGCGGCTTTCTTCAGGTACTGGATGGTCATGGCGCGTTCCTCGCGATGCAATCGATTACATTTTTTAATGTGACATGGATTGGGCGGCAAGTCAAGGTTGAGCGCAAAAGTGATATTTAATACATGAAATCATCAATTTCTTATGGACGACACGAAGGATCGCCTGTTGATATGATTGTAATCGATAACACAGGTCGTTATAGTCTGCGCGTCGACAGGATGGAAGCGAGCCGATGGACCGACAGACCTCCGGGACGGGCGGGGCGGTAAAGCTGGCCGACGTGGCGCGTCTGGCAGGCGTTTCGACGGCGACCGTTTCCCGGGCGCTTTCCAGCCCCGGCAAGGTCAGCGCGGAGACGCTCAAGCGGGTCGAGGCGGCCGTACGGGCGTCCGGCTACGTGCTCGACGGCGCGGCGCGCGCCCTGCGCTCGCGGCGCACGCGCACGGTCGGCGCCGTCGTGCCGACGCTCGACAACGCGATCTTCGCCAACGCCACCCACTCGCTGCAGAAGGCCCTCGAGGACAAGGGCTATACCCTGCTGGTGGCGTCCCACGAGTTCGACCTCGATAACGAGGTGCGGGTGGTGCGCCCGCTCGTCGAGCGCGGCATCGACGCCCTGGTGCTGGTCGGGCTCGATCATGCGGCGGCGCTGATCCAGCTGCTGCAGGCGATGCAGCTGCCCTACGTCCTGACCTGGGCGCTCGACCCGGCGGGGCAGCAGGCCTGCGTCGGCTTCGACAATCGCGCGGCCGCGGGCCGCGTCGCGGATTACGTCGCCGACCTCGGCCATCGCCGCGTTGCCGTGCTCGGCGGCGAGGGGCGCAACAACGATCGCGCGCGCGACCGCGTCGCCGGCGCGCTGGCGGCGCTCGCTCGACGCGGCGTCGGCGTGCCGCCGGGCTGGGTCCTGGAGCGCCCCTACACGTTCGAGGCCGCCCGCGAGGCGATGCGCTCGCTGATGCGGCAGACGCCGCGGCCGACGGCGGTCATCTGCGGCAACGACGTGCTGGCCATCGGCGCGGTGGCGGAGGCGCGGGCGCTGGGCCTCGGCGTGCCCGGCGACGTGTCCGTGACCGGTTTCGACGATCTGGAGATCTCGGCGCTGCTCGAGCCTCCGCTGACGACGGTGCGGGTGCCGAGCCGCGACATCGGTCGGTTGGCGGCAGAGCATCTTCTGGCGCGCCTCGCCGGCGCCGCCGTCGACCTTCGGCGCGAGGTCCCCGTCGAGCTGGTGGTCCGCCGCAGCACCGCGCCGCCGCCCCTCCCCGTGCCATGAAAGCGCTTGCAGCTCCCCGCCTAACTTGGTAGGCTCGATTACGATGCCGCGTCGCCCGGCGCGCTGCACGATCCAGGTGGTGCAGGCGCCTCGCGCACCGCGTACTCCAGAGGCTGCGTTTGCAAAAGAAATCGGCCAAGCTTTCCGACGTCGCCCGCCTCGCGGGAGTGTCCACCGCCACCGTCTCGCGGGCGCTCTCGCTGCCCCAGAAGGTCCGTCCGGAGACGCTGGAGAAGATCCAGCGAGTGATCAGGAAGGTCGGCTACGTGCCGCACGGCGCGGCGCGGGCGCTCGCCTTGCGCCGCACCCACACGATCGGCGCCCTGGTGCCGACGCTCGACAACGCGATCTTCGCGGAAACCACGCACGCGCTGCAGAAGACGCTCGACGAGGCCGGCTACACGTTGCTGTTGGCCTGCCACGAGTTCAACCCCGAAGTGGAAACGCGGATGGCGCGCACGCTCGCCGAGCGCGGCGTGGACGGCCTGGTGCTGTTCGGCACCGACCACCAGAAGCCCCTGTGGCAGCTGATCGAAACCCTGCAGCTGCCCTACGTGCTGACGTGGGCGTTCGAGACGCGCGGCACGCGGCCGAGCGTCGGCTTCGACAGCCGCGGCGCCGGGCGGCGGCTCGCCGAGTATCTGGTCGACCTCGGCCACCGGCGGCTCGCCATGATTTCGGGGCTCACGGCGACCAACGAGCGCCACCGTGCGCGCGTCCAGGGGGTCAAGGACGCGCTTGCGGCGCGCGGCATCGCGCTGCCCGCATCCTGCGTCGTCGAGAAGCCCTTCTCGCCGACGGCGGGTCGCGACGCCATGCGCGAACTGCTGGCGGTCAAGGTGCGGCCGACGGCGGTCATCTGCGGCAACGACGTGCTGGCCATCGGCGCGCTCGCGGAGTGCCACGCCGCCGGTCTCGACGTGCCCGGTGACATCTCCATCGCCGGCTTCGACGACATGCCCATCGCCTCGATGATCTCGCCCGGGCTCACCACCGTACGCTTCCCCGCGCACGAGCTCGGGACGCTCGCCGCCGAGCACCTTCTGGCGCGGCTTTACGGCGCCGGCGAGCCGGAGCACCACGAGCTGCCGGTGGAACTGATCGTGCGCGATTCCACCGCCGCGCCGCGCCAGCCGCTCGTAAAGGTCAGCTGAGCCGCGCCGCGGCGTCAGATCTCGGCCAGCAGGCGCCGCATCATGCCTTCGGCCTGGCCGGCGTAGCCGCCGCCGAACAGATTGGCGTGGTTGAGCACGTGGTAGAGGTTGTAGAACACCTTGCGCACCGCGTAGCCGGGGTCGAGCGGATACGCCTCGCGATACGCGGCGTAGAACGCCGCGCCGAATCCCCCGAACAGCTCCGTCATCGCCAGGTAGGCCTCGCGGTCGCCGTAGTACACGGGCGGGTCGAAGACCACCGGCTCGCCCTCTAAGGTGTACGCTGCGTTGCAGCCCCTCAGATCCCCGTGCAGCAGCGAAGGCGGCGGCCGATAGTCCGTGAACAGCGCCCCGCAGCGCTCGGTGAGCTGCTCGCCCAGCGCTTGCAGGCGCCCGCCGAGGCCGTTCCGCTCGGCGAGCGCGAGCTGGCGGCCGAGCCGATTGCATCGCCAGAAGGCGAGCCAGTCCTCCGTCGGCGTATTGACCTGAGGCGTGCTGCCGATCGTGTTGTCGCGATGCCAGCCGAAGCGCGCCGCCGTGTGGCGGTGCATTGCCGCGAGGCCCGCGCCGAGGCGTTCAGGGCCGCCGCGCGCGGCGCCCGCGAGCTCAAGGTACTCCAGCACGATGAACGCGTCGCCGCCGGCGACGCCGGCCGCTACCGGGCGGGGCGCGCGCAGCGCGCCCCAGGCGAGGATCTCTTCGAGGCCGGCGGCTTCGGCCTCGAACATGAAAAGCCGGGACGCCGCGTTGAGCTTGACGAACCAGCGCCGTTCGCCGGATTCGAGGCGGAACGCGCGGTTGATGCAGCCGCCGCC
>CAZGTK010000273.1:0-4109 GCA_964528415.1 uncultured Burkholderiales bacterium
TGCCGCCTGAGGCGAACGCATCACCGAGCCAGAAGCCGTACTGCGCCGACACGCGGTTGGCCGTGTCGGAGAGGTGCGCCGTGCCCTTGTCCGCCGCCACCACCAGGTAGGTGTCGTCCTCGTCGTGGCGTACCACGTCCGGCGGCGGCACGACCTGCCCGGCGACCCGGTTGCCCGTCAGGTCCAGCAAGCCGCGCACGAAGGTGGAGTAGCACGCCACGACCTCGCGCATGAGGGCCTCGCGGTCGCCGGCAGGCGGCGGGCACTTGACGACGAAACCGCCCTTGGCGCCGACGGGAACGATGACGGCGTTCTTCACCATCTGCGCCTTCATCAGGCCCAGCACCTCGGTGCGGAAGTCCTCCATGCGGTCCGACCAGCGCAGCCCGCCGCGCGCGACGCGGCCGCCGCGCAGGTGCACGCCCTCGACGCGTCGCGAATAGACGTAGATCTCGAACATCGGCCGCGGCTCGGGCAGGCCCGGCACCTTCGCCGGGTCGAACTTGAGCGCCAGATACGGCTTGGCCGCGCCGTCCGGCAGCCGCTGGAAGTAGTTGGTGCGCACCGTCGCGCGCAGCGCCGCCAGCAGCCGGCGCAGGATGCGATCCTCGTCGAGGCTGGCGACGGCATCCAGCGCCTCCTCGATCTCGGCGGCCAGCGCCTGCTCGCGCTCCGAGCGTTCCGTGCCGAGCGCCGGGTCGTGACGGATGCGGTAGAGCGCCACCAGCCGCGCCGCGATCTGCGGGTTCGCGGCCAGCGTGTTCTCGATGTAGGCCTGACTGAAGGTGAAGCCGGTCTGTCGCAGGTACTTCGCGTACGCGCGCAGCACGACGATCTCGCGCCAGGTCAGGCCGGCGCCCAGGACGAGGCGGTTGAAGTCGTCGCTTTCCGCATCGCCGCGCCAGACCCGCAGGAACGCTTCCTCGAACAGCTCCCGCACGCGCTCGACGTCGATGCGCTCGCCGGCGAGCGGCTCGAGGCCCATGTCGTGGATCCACACGCACGGCCCGTCGCGCGGCTCCACCTCGTAGGGCCGCTCCTCCAGCACGCGCACGCCGAGGCGCTCCAGCAACGGCAGGCTCTGCGACAGCGGCACCGCCGCCCCTCGGCGCAGCAGCCGGAAGCGCAGCTCGGCGCCGGTGGCCTCCAGCGGCGCGTACAGGTTGAGCGCCAGCGCGTCCTCGCCGCCGAGCCCTTCCATGAGCTCGATATCGTGCACGGCGACCCGCGGCGAGCAATCCTCCCGGTACCCCGCCGGAAACGCGTCGCCGTAGCGGCGCTGGAGCTCCCGCCCCCCCTCCTCGCCGAAGCGGGCGACCAGCGCGTCGGACAGGTCGTCCTCCCAGCGCCGCGTGGCGCGCGCAAGCTCCGCCTCGAGCGCGTCGTAGTCCAGCTCCACGGCGCTTCCGGGCGGCGTGTGCACCACAATCAGCACCCGCGCCAGGTCGGACTCCGAGAGGTTCACGGTAAACTCGGACGAGGTGCCTCCGAACGCCTCCATCAGCTGCCGCTGAATGCGCTGGCGCACCTCGGTGCTGTAGTTGTCCCGCGGCGCGAACACGAGGCAGGAATAGAATCGCCCGTAAGCGTCGCGGCGCACGAAAAGCCGCGTGCGCGGCCGCTCCTGCAGGTGCAGGATGCCGAGCGCGATGCGCAACAGGTCGTCGTCACCGATCTGGAACAGCTCGTCGCGCGGATAGGTCTCGAGGATCGTCAGCAGCGCCTTGCCCAGATGGCTGCCGGGCAGCATGCCGGCGGCCTCGATGACGGTGCGGACCTTGCGGCGCAGCAGCGGGATGTCCAGCGCGCTCGCGCGGTAGGCAATGCTGGTGTAGAGGCCGAGGAAGCGGCGCTCGCCGACGACGTTGCCCGCGGCGTCGAAGCGCTTGACGCCGACGTAATCCAGGTAGGCCGGCCGGTGCACGGTGGCCCGCGAGTTGGACTTCGTCAGCACCAGCAGCTCGGGACGCCGCGCCAGCTCGCGCACCTCCGGCGGCAGCGTCGAGAAGCTCACCGAGGGCACTTCGGCGCCGCCCTCGCGCAGGATGCCGAGCCCGGATCCGGGCACGACCCGCAGCACGTCCTCCTCGCCCTCGCGCGTCAGCGTGTAATCGCGGCAGCCAAGAAAGAGAAAGTGGTCCGAGACCAGCCATTCCATGAACGCCAGGCTTTCCGCGAGATCCGCGGCCGGCAACGGCGGCGGCGCATCGCGCACCGCCTGCGCCGTGTCGCGCATGCGCTGCGCCATCCCGCGCCAATCCTCGACCGCGGCGCGCACGTCGACCAGCACCCGCCGCAGGCCGACCCGCAGCGCCTCCAGCCGCTCGGGATCGGTTTCCCGCGAGACTTCCAGGTGCATGAACGACTCGTAGGCCGCGTCCGCGTCCTCCGCGCCGAGTGCCAGCACCGAGGTCAGGTTGCCGCCGGCATCGCGCCGCACCTTCATGACGGGGTGCACCAGCAGGTGGACGCCGTAGCCCTGCCGCGTGACCTCCATCCGCGCCGTGTCCACCAGGAAGGGCATGTCGCGGTTGGCGATCTCCACCACCGTGTGCGGCGACTGCCAGCCGTGCTCGTCGACGCGCGGGTTGTAGACGCGCACGACCGGATCGCTGCCGGGCCGGTGGCGACAGAACTGCCAGTGCGCCACCGCCGCGCCGTAGAGATCCTCGACCGGACGCTCGCGCAGGTCGGCCGGATCCACCAGCCGGAAGAACTGGCGCACGAACGATTCCACCTGCCCGACCTGCTGCGTCGGCACCCGCGCGCGCACGAGCTCGAGAATGTCGTCGAGAGTGTCGAACTGAAAGGTGGGTTCGCGCCGGTTCATGGCCTCCCCGCGGAGTGTTTGCGGCGCCGCGCGGGGGCGCGGCGCGCCGTGGTCCGGCACGGCCGCGGTCGGCCACGCAGCGGAAGAGCCTAGCTTAACGGATTATCGGGAAGGCACGAAATCGCGCGGGACGGCGGCCGCCGCCTCGCGCGCGAGGGGCTCAGTCCGGCAGCTGGACCTGCAGCACGCCGCCCTCGACGCGGACCGGGAAGGTGCGGATGTCCTCGTACGCGGGCGGCGCCTTGACCGCGCCGGTGCGCACGCAGAAGCGCGCGCCGTGGCGCGGGCAGACGATCTCGTCGCCTTCGACGTCACCGCTGGCGAGATCTCCGCCGTCGTGGGTGCAAAGATCCTCGACCGCGAAGAACTCGCCGCCGACGTTGACGACGGCAATGAACGTGCCCTCGACATCCGTGGCGTACGCGGCCCCCGGCGCGATGTCCTCGGGGCGGGCGACGTCGAACCAGTCAGCCATTGCGGGCGATGGGTGATGGGCGATGAGCAACGGGCGAAAGACCGCGGGAACGTGGAACCGGCGTTGCCCGTTCCCGCTCAGCCATGGCCGATCCGGCTCACAACATCCCGAGCTGCAGCTTGGCCGCCTCGGTCATGCGGTCCTGGGTCCAGGGCGGCTCCCAGGTGAGCTCGACGGTGACCGACTTGACGCCCGGCACCTCGGCCACGCGCTCCTGCACGGTCTGCGGGAACGTCTGCGCGACCGGGCAGCCCGGCGCCGTCAGCGTCATCTGGATGGCGACCTCGCCGGTCGGCTCCACCTCGAGCCCGTAGATGAGGCCGAGGTCGTAGATGTTGACCGGAATCTCGGGATCGAAGATCTGCCGCAGCGCGTCGGTGACGTGCTGCTCCAGCGCTTCGCGCGCGGCCGTCTCGTCCTGCTGCTCCAGCAGCTGCTGCGGGTTCGCCATGGCTCTACTCGGTGGTCACCGGAACGTTTTCGTCGTGCATGGCCGCGTGGACGGTGTGCCAGGCGAGCGTCGCGCACTTCACCCGCGCCGGGAAGTCGCGCACCCCGGCCAGCACCTCGAGCTTGCCGAGGTCGTGGGCATGGCCGTCGCCCGATTCCGTCACCGCGGCGTGAAACGCCTCGAACAGCCGCTCCGCCTCCGCCAGCGTCTTGCCCTTGAGCGCTTCGGTCATCAGCGAGGCCGACGCCGTCGAGATCGCGCAGCCGGCGCCCTGGAAGCTCACGTCGGCGATGCGCTCGCCCTCGAGCCGGAGGAACACCGTGATCTTGTCGCCGCACATGGGGTTGTAGCCG
>CAZGTK010000274.1:0-4095 GCA_964528415.1 uncultured Burkholderiales bacterium
TGATGTGGCGGTAGCCGTTCTCCCAGACGGCGACGATCTTCAGGCCCTTCGCCTCCACCTGCGGCGCCAGCATCGGCCACACCACGTCCTTCTCGATCTTCTTCATGTGGTTGCGGTCCTTGACGAGGTAGGGCATCTCGAACAGGCCGAAGGCGTCGACCTCGGAGGACATGACGGTGGACGGCAGCGCGAAGTCGACGGTGCCGAGCTTGAGCTTCTGCAGCAGCTCCTTGTCGCCGCCGAGCTGGCTCGAGCCGAACACCACGACCTTGGCCTTGTCGCCGAGTCGGGCGTTGGCGCGTTTGGCGAATTCCTCGGCCGACGCGGCGAACAGCGAGCCGGGCTCGCCGACGTGGCCGAACTTGAGCTCGATCGGCTCGGCGCGCGCGGGGAACGACGCCGCCGCGGCGACCAGCGCCAGGAATGCGATGACTCGGGGTAGTCTCATTTGCCGTCCTCCTCTAGGTCTTGTGGTGTGATGCCCCGGCCGATGGCTTCCGGCCGGAGCGGTGGTGAAACCGGAGCGCCTCAGGCGGCGTTGCGGGCCTGGCCTTTCTCCGCCGGACCGGCGGTCTGGGCCAGGTAGCCGAGCGCGGCCTGAACCCCGCCCTTCTTGTGCGGCACGCCGGCCCGTTCGAGGCCCATCTCGACGCCGCAGAGCGTGCCGGCCAGCATGAGGTCGTTGAAGCTGCCGAGGTGACCGATGCGGAACACCTTGCCGGCGAGCTTGCCGAGGCCGGTGCCGAGCGACATGTCGAACGCCTCCAGGATGACGCGGCGCAGCTCGTCGGCGTTGTGCCCCTCCGGCAACAGCACCGCGGTGAGCGAGCCGCTGTACTCGGCGGGGTTCAAGCATAGCACCTCGAGTCCCCAGGCCGTCACGGCGCGCCGCGTCGCCTCGCCGTGGCGCGCATGCCGCGCAAAGACGTTGTCCAGGCCTTCCTCGAGCAGCATCGCGATCGCCTCGCGCAGGCCGTAGAGCAGGTTGGTCGCCGGGGTGTAGGGGAAGTAGCCCGTCTTGTTGGCGGCAATCATCTCCTCCCAGTTCCAGAACGACTTCGGCAGGGTGGAGGACCGGGCCGCGGCCAGCGCCTTGTCGGAGACCGCGTTGAATGACAGTCCAGGCGGCAGCATGAGGCCCTTTTGCGAGCCCGCTACGGTGACGTCGACCCCCCACTCGTCCATGCGGAAGTCGATGGAGGCGAGCGACGAAATCGTGTCCACCATCAGCAGCGCCGGGTGGCCCGCGCGGTCGATCGCCTTGCGCACCTCGCCGATCCGGCTGGCGACGCCGGTGGACGTCTCGTTGTGCACGACGCACACCGCCTTCAGCTCGTGCGCCGTGTCTTCCCTGAGCCGCGCCTCGATCGCGGCGGGGTCGGCGCCGTGGCGCCAGTCGGTCGGGATGAACTCGGTCTGGAGGCCAAGCCGTGTCGCCATCTTGTGCCACAGCGTCGCGAAGTGGCCGGTCTCGCACATCAGCACCTTGTCGCCGGCCGACAGCGTGTTCACGAGCGCGGCCTCCCACGCCCCCGTGCCGGAGGCCGGGTAGATGACCACCGGGTGTTTGGTCTTGAAGATCTTGCGGATCTCCGTCAGCACCTCGCGGCCGAGGGCGCCGAACTCGGGCCCGCGGTGATCGATGGTGGGGCGGTCGATGGCCCTCAGGACGCGGTCGGGGACGTTGGTGGGTCCCGGAATCTGCAGGAAGTGCCGGCCGCTGGCGTAGCTCATGACGGATCCTTTTCAGGCGTTCTGAAGCGGGCGGGCACACGCCTCGCCGCGAGACTTCAATTTTGTATACAAAACGTCTTGAATGCAAGAATTTTTAATCTATTGAATCTATTGGACTGTTAGAAAATCTTCTTGTCGCAGAGTGCCTGCACGGGTATATTGTATGCAGTTTATTAAGGAGTCCTGATGAACGCCCGCCTGTCCCCGGTTTCCGGCGACGCCATCGGCCGCCGGCCGTTGCACGACGAGGTGGCCGAGCGGCTGCGCGACCTGATCACCCGCGGCGAGCTCGCCCCCGGCGAGCGCCTCAACGAGCGCGTGCTGACCGAGCGCTTCGGCATCTCGCGCACGCCGCTGCGCGAGGCGATCAAGGTGCTCTCGTCGGAGGGGCTGGTGGAGCTGCTGCCCAACCGCGGCGCCGCCGTGACGCGGATCACCCGCGCCGACGCGCAGGACATGTTCCAGGTCATGGCCGTGCTCGAGGCGCTGGCGGGCGAGCTCGCCTGCCAGCGCGCCAGCGACGACGACATCGCCGAAGTCCGGGCGCTGCACTACCAGATGCGCGCGCACCATGCGCGCGGCGAGCTGGCGGATTACTTCCAGCTCAACCAGCGCATCCACGAGAAGATCATCGACTGCGCCCGCAACGCGGCGCTCGTCGGCGTCTATCGCGGCCTGTCGGGCCGCATCCGGCGCGCGCGCTACATGGCGAACCTCTCGCGCGAGCGCTGGGACCACGCGGTGGAGGAGCACGAGCAGATTCTCGCCGCGCTCGTGCGCCGCGACGGCGAGCAGCTGAAGGCGCTGCTCAAGCGCCATCTGGAGAACAAGCTCGACGTCATCTGCGCGTCGCTGGCCGAGACCGACGGCGCCACGGCGCGCGCCGCGGGCTGAGCGCGGCATCGCGCCGATGAACGCGCCGTCGATCTCGCCGGGTCCGGCCGTCACGCCGGGCGATCCTGAGCTGGCGGCCCGCCTGCGCCGCGAGCTGCAGGGCGAGGTCCTGTTCGACGCCTTCTCGCGCGGGCGCTACGCCACCGACGCCTCCATCTACCAGCTCGAGCCGCTCGGCGTCGTCGTGCCGCGCAGCGAGGAGGACGCGCTGCGCGCGCTCGAGATCGCCGCCGACGCCGGCGTGCCGATCCTGCCGCGCGGCGGCGGCAGCTCGCAGTGCGGCCAGGCGGTCGGCGAGGCGCTGGTGATCGACAACAGCAAGCACCTCAACCGCGTGCTGGAGCTGGACGTGGAAGGTCGCGCCGCCTGGGTCCAGCCCGGCATCGTGCTGGACCGGCTCAACGCCGAGCTCAGGCGCCACGGCCTGTGGTTTCCGGTCGACGTCTCGACCGCGGCCCAGGCCACCATCGGCGGCATGACCGGCAACAACAGCTGCGGCGCGCGCTCGCTGCACTACGGCAACATGGTGCACAACGTGCTGGCGGCGGAGGCTTGGCTCTCGAGCGGCGATATCGTGCGCTTTGGCGCCGTCGACGGCGCGCCCGAGGGCCCGCCGCGGTATCGGGAGCTGGTGTCCGCGGTGCGCGCGCTCCACGCGCGCGAGCGCGACGAGATCGCCGCCCGCGTGCCGGGCGTGCAGCGCCGCGTCGCCGGCTACAACCTCGACATGGCCTCCGGCGGGCCGTTCAACATGGCGCACCTGCTGGTGGGCTCGGAGGGCACGCTGGGCTACTTCCGCCGCATCCAGCTCAAGCTGTCGCCGCTGCCCAAGCACAAGGCGCTCGGCATCGTCCATTTTCCGACGTTCTACCAGGCGATGGATCTCACGCGGCACATCGTCGCGCTCAAGCCGGCGGCGGTGGAGCTGGTGGACCGCACCATGATCGACCTGTCGCGCGACATCGCCGCCTTCCGCGCGACCGTCGAGAAGACCATCCGCGGCGAGCCCGACGCCATCCTGCTGGTGGAGTTCGCCGGCGACGACCGGGGCGAGCAGCGGGCGAAGCTCGCGCAGCTCGGCGAGCTGATGGGCGACCTCGGGCTGCCCGGCAGCGTCGTCGAGGTCGACGACGCGCAGCTGCAGAAGGACGTCTGGGAGGTGCGCAAGGCCGGGCTCAACATCATGATGTCGATGAAAGGCGACGGCAAGCCGGTGTCGTTCATCGAGGACTGCGCGGTGCCGCTCGAGCACCTGGCCGACTACACCGACCGCCTCACGCGCGTGTTCGAGAAGCACGGCACCAGGGGCACGTGGTACGCGCACGCCTCGGTGGGCTGCCTGCACGTGCGGCCCGTGCTCAACATGCGCTCGGAAGACGGCGCGAAGAAGATGCGCGCCATCGCCGAGGAGGCCTGCGCGATGGTGAAGGAGTACAAGGGCTCCTACTCCGGCGAGCACGGCGACGG
>CAZGTK010000275.1:0-4078 GCA_964528415.1 uncultured Burkholderiales bacterium
TGGAGGAGCACCAGGTCACCGTCGAGGGCGAGACGCGGCCGCTGCCGGAGCCGTTCTTCGTCATCGCGACGCAGAACCCGTCCTACCAGGTCGGCACCTTCCCGCTGCCCGAGTCCCAGCTCGACCGTTTCCTGATGCGCATCCAGCTCGGCTACCCCGACCGCCAGGCGGAGCGCGGCCTGCTGCAGGGCGTCGCGCGCCGCGACCTGCTGGAGAAGCTCACGCCGTGCATGGACGTCGCCGAGCTGCAGTCGCTGCAGCGCCAGGCGACCCAGGTCCACGCCGCCGACGCGCTGGTGGACTACATCCAGGCGATCATCGACTACACGCGGCGCAGCGCGGAATTCCTGAACGGCATGTCGCCGCGCGCCGGCCTCGCGCTGCTCGCCACCGCGCGCACCTGGGCGCTGATGGACGGGCGCAAGGCGGTGCTGCCGGAGGACGTCCAGGCGGTGCTCGCCGGCGTCGTCGGCCACCGGCTGCGCCCGACCAGCGAGCGCGGCGCGCTGAACGGCGTCGACCTGGGCGAGCGCATCGTGGCCGAGGTCGCGATCCCCTGAGCCGGTCGATGGCCGCCACCCCGCCCGCCGACCGCGGCGCCGGCTTCGCCGAAAGTCGTCTCGCGCGGATCGCCTCGGACTGGATCTTCAAGCCGCGCGGGCGCGAGCGCGGCCGCGTCGTGCTGACGCAGCGGCGCGTGTTCATCCTGCCGACGCGCCAGGGCATCGTGTTCGCGGGCATGCTGCTCCTGATGCTGATCGGCTCGACCAACTACCAGCTGAGCCTCGGCTTCGCGGTGACCTTCCTGCTGGCGGCGATGGCGATCGTCTCCATCCTCCACACGTTCCGCAACCTCGCCGGCCTCGTCGTGAGCGCGGGTCGGACCGCGCCGGTCTTCGTCGGCGAAAGCGCCGTGTTCCACGTGCGCATCGACAACCCCGGCGGCATCCGGCGGCACAGCGTCGCGCTCTCGCATGCCGGCAGCCCGACGGTGTTCACCGACGTCGCGCCCGGCCAGAGTGCCGAGCCGGGCCTCGCCGTGCAGGCTGCGCGGCGCGGACGGCTGCGGCCCCAGCGCATCACGCTGCACACGCGCTATCCGCTCGGCCTGATGCGGGCCTGGTCCTACGTGAACCTCGACGTGAGCTGTCTCGTCTACCCGAAGCCCGAGGCGGGCCGTCCGCCGCTGCCGGTGAACCGCGACCACGCCGGCGAGGGCCGCGAGCAGGGCGCCGGCACCGACGACTTCGCCGGCCTGCGCGCCTACCGCGCCGGCGACTCGCCGCGCCACATCGCCTGGAAGGCGGCGGCGCAGGAGCGCGGCACGCTCACCAAGCAGTTCAGCGGCCGCGCCGCCGACGAGATCTGGCTCGACTGGGATCTGCTCGCCGGCCTCGACGTCGAGCAGCGGCTCTCGCGCCTGGCGGGCTGGGTTCTGGATGCCGAGGCCGCCGGCGCCACCTACGGGCTGCGCCTCCCGGGAGCGGAACTCGACCCGGAGCGCGGGGCGCGGCACCAGGCCGCGTGCCTCGCGGCGCTGGCGCTGTTCGGGATGCCCGCCGACGGGGGCGCGGCGTGAGTCCGCCGCTGCCGGCCACGCCGTTCTACGGCCTGCTGGCAGCCCTCGCGCTCGCGCTGGGGCCGCACGCGCTGCGGCTGCCGTGGTGGATCACCGCGTTCGCCGTGGCGCTCGGACTGTGGCGGCTTTATCTGGCGCGCGGGGCGCGGCGGCTGCCGTCGCGTTGGGTCCTGATGGCGCTCACCGTCGCCGGCATCGGCGCGGTCATACTCGGCTACGGCACGGTGTTCGGCCGCTCCGGCGGCGTCGCGCTGCTGATCGTGCTGATGGGCCTCAAGCTGCTGGAGACGCGTTCGCGCCGCGACGCCGTGCTGCTGGCGCAGCTCGGCTACTTCGTCGTCATCACGCAGTTCCTGTGGGACCAGACGATCCCCGTGGCCCTCTACCAGGTGCTGCCGCTGACGGCGCTGACCGCGACGCTGGTGGCGCTCAGCCGCGAGGGAACGATACCGACGCCGGCGCAGGCCCTGGGCACCGCGGGCGCGCTGCTGGCGCAATCGCTGCCCGTGATGCTGATCCTGTTCGTCTTCTTCCCGCGGCTGCCGAGCCCGCTCTGGGCGATCCCGCAGGATTCCGCGTCGGCCGTCAGCGGGCTGTCCGACACCATGTCGCCCGGCGACCTGAGCCGCCTGTCGCTTTCCGACGCCGTGGCGTTTCGCGTCGACTTCCGCGGCGACGCGCCGCCGTCGACCCAGATGTACTGGCGCGGCCCGGTGCTGATCCGCTTCGACGGCCGCGCCTGGTCGGCGCCCTTCACCAGCGAGTACCGCAGCGCCGGCTTCGAGCCGCTCGACGCCGGCGTCGACTATACCGTCACGCTGGAGCCGCATCAGAAGCGCTGGCTGTTCGCGCTCGACCTGCCCGCGACCGTCCCCGACAAGGCCGTGCTCGGCGCCGACTTCCAGCTGCTCGCGAAGGCGCCGGTGCGCGACCGCATCCGCTACGACATGCGCTCCCACGTGCGCTACCGCACCGAGCTCAACGAGGCCGAGTGGGAGCGGCTGCGGGCGCTGCGACTGCCCGACGAGGGCAACCCGCGCGCCCGGGCCCTGGCGCAGCGCTGGCGCGCCGAGCTCGGGGATCCGCGGGCGATCGTCAACGCCGCGCTTCAGCACTTTCGCAGCGAGCAGTTCTTCTACACCCTGCAGCCGCCGCTGCTGGGCGAGGAGCCGATCGACGACTTTCTGTTCAGCACCCGGCGCGGGTTCTGCGAGCATTTCTCGTCCAGCTTCGCCTTCCTGATGCGCGCGGCCGGCATTCCGACTCGCGTCGTCACCGGCTACCAGGGCGGCGAGTTCAACCCGATCGGCAACTACCTGATCGTGCGCCAGGCCGACGCGCACGCCTGGGCCGAGGTCTGGATCGCCGGCGAGGGCTGGGTGCGCGTCGATCCGACCGCGGCGGTGTCGCCCGCGCGCATCCAGCGCGGCATCGCCTCCGCTGTGCCGGTGGGCGACCCGCTGCCGGTGCTGATGCGCGCGGAGTTCAGCTGGCTGCGCCAGCTGCGCCACACCTGGGACGCCGCCGCCAACGCCTGGAACCAGTGGGTGCTGGGATTCGACGACCGCCGCCAGCGCGACCTGCTGCGCCGGGTCGGCCTGTCGACGCCGTCCTGGGAGACGATGGGCGCGGCGATGCTGGTCGGCACCGGCCTCGTGCTGCTGGTCTTCACCGCCCTCATGCTGTGGCGGCTGCGCCAGCAGCCGGCCGACCCCGTCCAGCGCGCCTACGCCCGCTTCTGCCGCAAGCTGGCGGGCCGCGGGCTCGCGCGGCGCGACGCCGAAGGGCCGCGCGATTTCTCGCGGCGCGTCGCGCTGGCGCGGCCGGACCTCGCCGTCGCGGTGGCGGCCATCAGCCGGCTGTACATGGAGTTGCGCTACGGCCCGCGCGCCGACGCGGCGGCGATGCAGCGGCTGAAGACCCTGGTGGGCGCGTTCCGGCCGTAGCCGCCGGCGCGCAACTTCACCACCTCAGAGCAGGACGTCCTTGCCCATGCCGCGACGGTGGATCAGCCGGCGCAGCGACTGCAGCGCCTCCACCTGGATCTGCCGCACGCGCTCGCGGGTCAGGCGCATGCCCTCGGCGAGCTGCTCCAGGGTCGCGACCTCCTGGCCGTTCAGGCCGTAGCGGCGCTCGATCACCCAGCGGTGCTTCTCGGAGAGCTGCGTCAGCCAGTCGCGGATGCAGGTCTCGATCTGAACCTGCTCCAAGCGCAGGTCGGGCGTCGGATTGTTTTCGTCGGGAATCGACTCGCCGATCGATAGCATCGGGTCGATGTCGAGCGGCGCGTCCAGGGACGCCGTGCGCTCGTTGAGCGACAGCACGCGCCGCACGTCCTCGACCGGCCGCTCCAGCATGTTGGCGACGTCCTCGGCGGTGGGCTCGCGCTCGTTGTGGGCCTCCAGGTGCCGCATCGCGCGCAGCACGCTGTTCAACTCCTTGATCACGTGCACCGGCAGGCGGATCGTGCGCGACTGGTTCATGATCGCGCGCTCGATG
>CAZGTK010000276.1:0-4072 GCA_964528415.1 uncultured Burkholderiales bacterium
GGCGCTCGGCGCCGGCGAGGTGCTGCTCACCAGCATGGACCGCGACGGCACCAAGAGCGGCTTCGACTGCCCGCTCACCCGCGCCGTGTGCGACGCGGTCGGCGTGCCCGTGATCGCGAGCGGCGGGGTCGGCAGCCTCGAGCACCTGGTGGACGGCATCAAGGCCGGCCACGCCGACGCGGTGCTGGCGGCCAGCATCTTTCACTACGGCGAGTACACGATCCGCCAGGCCAAGGAGTTCATGGCCGCGCGCGGGATCGAGGTGCGGCTGTGACGCGCGCGGCGGGCAGCCTGGCATGACGGCTCCGGCGGCGGCGGACTGGCTCGACGAGGTGCGGTGGGACGACGCCGGCCTGGTGCCGGCGATCGCCCAGGACCATGCCACCGGCCGCGTGCTGATGGTGGCCTGGATGAACCGCGAGGCGCTCGAGGAAACGGCGCGCACGGCACGGGCGGTGTATTGGTCGCGCTCGCGCGGCCGGCTCTGGCGCAAGGGCGAGGAGTCCGGTCACGTCCAGCACGTGAAGGCGCTGCGGCTCGACTGCGACGGCGACGTGGTGCTGCTGACGGTGGACCAGGTCGGCGGCATCGCCTGCCACACCGGCCGCGAGCGCTGCTTTTTCCGCGAGTTCAAGGACGGGCGCTGGCAGGATACCGACCCGGTGCTCAAGGACCCGGACCGGATTTACGGCAAGGGGCGCTAGGGCGCCCCGCAAGGAGACCCGGCATGATCGACGCCAACATCCTGAAACGCCTGGGCGAGACCATCGCCAGCCGCAAGGGCGCGAGCCCCGAAAGCTCCTACGTGGCCAAGTTGTTGAGCCAGGGGGAGGATGTTATTCTTCGTAAAATCAGCGAGGAAGCGACGGAAACGCTGCTCGCCTCCAAGTCCGGGGACCGCCTCCACCTGGTGCGCGAAGTCGCCGATGTGTGGTTTCACTGCCTGGTCCTGCTGGCGCACCACGGCCTCGGGCCGGACGACGTGCTGGCGGAGCTCCGGCGCCGCGAGGGAATCTCCGGAATCGACGAAAAGGCCGGCCGGAGCGCGGCGGACACCCCCGGCCGGCAACTCCGATAAACTCCTAGGCCCGACCACCGTCTAAGCCAGAGCGGCATGCACGACTGCATTTTTTGCAAGATCATCCGCGGGGAGATCCCGAGTCGGAAGGTGTACGAGGACGGCGAGCTGTTCGCGTTCCACGACATCAACCCGGCGGCGGCCGTGCACTTCATGATCGTGCCGAAACGGCACGTGCCGTCGCTCATGGAGGTGGACGACACCTGGGGCGACGTGCTCGGCAAGATCATGGTGGCGGCGCCGCGGCTCGCGCGGGAGCAGGGCTTGAAAGAGGGTTTTCGGACCATCATCAACACGGGACGGATCAGCCGGCAGGAGGTCTTTCACCTGCACGTGCACGTCATCGGCGACAACGAGGTCCTGCCGCACATGCTGGTTCGCTCCAGGGCGGCGGGCTGACACGGGAGCAAGAGGCAATGGGTACCTTCAGCATTTGGCACTGGTTGATCGTTCTGGTCATCATCCTGCTGGTGTTCGGCACCAAGAAGCTGCGCAACATCGGCAGCGACCTGGGCGGCGCCGTCAAGGGCTTCAAGCAGGGGATGAAGGAGGGCGACGAGGACAAGGCGGACTCGCAGCACAAGATCTCGGGCCAGACCATCGAAGGCGAGGTCAAGGAAAAGTCCGAGACCCGGAGCTGACCCGACCGCCCTCCGGCCGTCCACCGGCGCACGCCGCCGGCATTGGCGCCGGCTCGCGGCCGTCCCCCCGGCGCCCGCCCCCTCTCATCACGGCCCGTCCCGCATGTTCGACATCGGCTTTTCCGAGCTCGTCATCATCGCCCTGGTGACGCTGCTGGTCGTGGGGCCGGAGCGCCTGCCGAAGGTGGCGCGCACGCTGGGCCACCTGTTCGGCCGGATGCAGCGCTACGTGAACGACGTCAAGGCGGACATCTCCCGCGAAATCCAGCTCGACGAGCTGCGCAAGATGCAGACCTCGGTGCAGGACGCGGCGCGCGACTTCGAACAGACCGTCAGCCGGGAAGCGAACAAGGTGGAGCAGGAAACGCGCGCGGTGACGGAGTCGCTCGAGAAGTCCGCCGCCGAAGCGGACCAGGGCCCGCCCGCCGAGACCGAGACGACCAAGCCTGCCGCCCCCGCGGGCGCGGGCGAGCCCAAGGCCTGAGCGGCCGTGTCCACGCCGGAAGAGACCTTCATCTCCCACCTGGTTGAGCTGCGCGACCGGCTGCTGCGCTCCATCGTCGTCTGGCTGGTCGTCTTCGTCTGCCTGTTCCCCTGGGCGCGCGACCTCTACTCGCTGCTGGCGGCGCCGCTGCTGGCCAAGCTGCCCGCGGGCGGCCAGATGATCGCCACCGAGGTGGTCACGCCGTTCTTCGTGCCGGTGAAGGTCGCGCTGATGACGGCCTTCCTGATCTCGCTGCCGTACATCCTCTACCAGATGTGGGCCTTCGTCGCCCCGGGGCTCTACGAGCACGAGAAGCGGCTCGCCTTTCCGCTGGTGGCGTCCAGCACCCTGCTGTTCGCCGCCGGCATGGCGTTCGCCTACTTCCTCGTGCTCCCCGTGGTGTTCGGCTTCATCACGTCGGTCGCGCCGGAAGGCGTCGCGGTGATGACCGACATCAACAAGTACCTCGACTTCGTGCTCACCATCTTCATCGCCTTCGGCATCACCTTCGAGGTGCCGATCGTGGTGATCGTGCTGGTTCGCTTCGGCGTGGTGAGCATCGAGAAACTGAAGGAGGCGCGCCCGTACGTGATCGTCGGCGCCTTCGTGATCGCGGCCATCGTCACGCCGCCGGACGTGATCTCCCAGATCATGCTGGCGATGCCGATGTGGCTGCTGTTCGAGGCGGGGCTGTTCCTGGCCCGTTTCGTCGGCCGCCGGGCGGACGAGGCTCGGCCGGACGACTACCGGCCGATGACCGACGACGAGATGGAGCGCGAGCTCGACGGCGTCGAGAAGAACGACCGCGCCTAGCGGGTCCGCCGCCGCGGCTCAGGGCGAGCTGGGCGTGGGGCGGCGGGCGACGTCGACCTTGAGCGCGACTTCGCGCTTGTCCCGCAGCACCTTCAGCTGGGCGTTCTGACCGGGCCGCAGCGCGGCGACCAGGTTCAGCAGCGACGCCGAGTCCTGCACCGGGCTCGTTTCCACGAAGATCATGACGTCGCCCGGGCGCACGCCGGCGCGCTCGGCGGGGCCGCCGCGCAGCACGCCGCTGATCAGGGCGCCGCGGGTCGAGCCCAGGTTGAACGATTCGGCCAGCTCCGGCGTCAGGTCCTGCACCTCGACGCCGATCCAGCCCCGCGTGACGCTGCCGGTGGCGATGATCTGCTCGAGGACCTGCTTCGCCAGGCTCGCGGGAATCGCGAAGCCGATGCCCATGCTGCCGCCGCTCTGCGAATAGATGGCCGTGTTGATGCCGATCAGATCGCCGTCGGCGTCCACCAGCGCGCCGCCGGAGTTGCCCGGGTTGATGGCGGCGTCGGTCTGGATGAAGTTCTCGAAGGTGTTGATCCCCAGGTGCGAGCGGCCGGTGGCGCTGACGATGCCCATGGTCACCGTCTGGCCGACGCCGAACGGGTTGCCGATGGCGAGGACCACGTCGCCCACCTGCGAGGACTCGGTGCCGCCGAACGTCACCGGGCGCAGGCCACCCAGGTTGACCTTGAGCACGGCGAGATCGGTCTCCGGGTCGGAGCCGACGATCTTCGCCTTCGCCTTGCGCCCGTCGGCCAGCGCGACCTCGATGTTGTCGGCCGCCTCGACGACGTGGTGGTTGGTGAGCACGTATCCGTCGGCGGAGACGATGACGCCGGAGCCCAGGCTCGAGCTGCGCCGCGGCTCGGGCTCGATGGCGTCGCCGAAGAAGCGCCGGAACGCGGGATCGTCGAGGAACGGGTGCCGCGGCACCGCCACGTCCTTCGTCGTGAAGATGTTGACGACCGAGGGCATCGCCTTGGCGGCGGCATTGGCCAGCGTGACCGCCTTGCCGACCTCCGCCGCTGCCGCCGGAGCGCGCGCCGGCGGCGGGGT
>CAZGTK010000277.1:0-4069 GCA_964528415.1 uncultured Burkholderiales bacterium
CGTAGCGCGGCACCTCGGGCATGCCGGTCTCGATCGACATGCTGGGCAGCGTCCAGGACCCGGACTGGAATTCGTGTGTGTACGGGGCCTCCGCGCCCGTGGTCGTGGGCGCGCCGAAGGCTGCCTTCAGCCAGAAGCCGAACGCCTCGGCGTCCAGCGGCACGACGACGTCGCCGTCGGCCGTCACGGCGTCCTTGATCGGCGCTAGCGGATCGCGGCCGTAGCCGAGAAGCTCCGAATTCAGCAGCGGCTGCTCCGCGCCGAGCGACGTGCTGGCGAAGGGCATGCGGGTGAAGCCGCTGACGGGCGGCGTTCCATAGGTCGTCTCGAACGCAAGCGCCATCAGCGCTCGCGCCCCTTGGGCTCGTGCCATGTTCGTCTCCTGTGGTCGGTTGGGTCAGGCCAGCGGGTCGGCCGTGGAATAGTGCAGCACGACCGGGATAACGGCGGCCTTCAGACTCGCCGCGCCCTCGACCGGCAGATCGACCGGGCGCGGGGCTTCGGCCTCGACCCAGTCGCAGAACCCGCCCAGCGTCCGGTCGGCGGCGAGCGCTGCGCCGATGCTGGCGGTCAGCGTGTCAAAGGCGGCGTCGCGATCGGCACCCTGAACGACCGCCTCGATCTCGGCTCGGTGCTGGTAGTGATAGCGCAGCGGCGACAGCGTGACTTCGGGCGCACCTGGTTCGCCATCGCGCAGGATCATCAGGCCCTCGACCGGCATGCGCTCGGGCAGCACGTCCCCGCGCAGAGCGGTGGCGGGCAGCGCCGAGAGCCGCGCGTGCAGCGCGACGAGGATGGTTTCGCGAGGTGTCATGGGTCGGCCGAGTTGGAAATCGCGTCGAGCACCGGACAATCGGGGACTTCGGCGCCCGAACACCTGGATGCAGTTGTAGCGAGGACGGATTCGATACGCCGAAGATCCGCGATCCTCGCGCGGACATCGGCAAGGTGCCGCTCCGTCCGTTCCTTGACCTCGGCGCAGGTCGGCGCGGCGCCGTCGCCGAGCCCCATCAGCCCGCGGATGTCCTCCATCGAGAACCCGAGTTCGCGGGCGCGCAGGATGAAGCGGAGGCGTGTGGCGTGTGCGGCGGAATAGACCCGGTAGCCGGCGTCCGTGCGGGGCGGGTCGGGCAGCAGGCCGGTCTTCTCGTAATAGCGGATCGTCTCGATGTTGCAGCCGGTCGCCCGGGCCAGGTCGCCGCGTGTGAAGCCGCTCTCGCGCTCGTGATCGGTCATGGGCAAGTTTCCTCTTGAGCCTGTAGTTGCTACAGACCCTACACCCATCGTCAATCACAGACGAGAGGTGCGCGACATGGCGCTGACAGACGACAGAACGGACAGCACGGGCGCGGATCGCCCCGCCCGAAAGGGCTGGCTCGCGGCGGGCGGTGTGGTGGGCGCCTTTCTCGCCTCGGCCTGCTGCATCGGGCCGCTGGTGCTTCTGACTCTCGGCATCTCGGGCGCCTGGATCGGCAACCTGACGGCTCTGGAGCCTTACAAGCCGATCTTCGCCGTGATCGCGCTCGGCTTCATCGCGGCGGGTTTCTGGCAGGTCTATTTCCGCAAGCCAACCGTCTGCGAACCCGGTTCCTACTGCGCAAGGCCAGCATCGGCGCGCATCACCAAGTCGGCTCTCTGGGCCTCCCTGATCCTCGTTCTCGCAGCCCTCACCATCGACTGGTGGGCCCCGCTTCTCTACTGACCCCGAAAGGACATCCACATGAAGAAGATCCTTGCACTCGCCTTGTTCGGCCTGACCGCCGTTGTGCCGATCACCGCCATCCCTGTTGCCGCGCAGACCGTCGCCGCCGAGCAGACCGTCACCTTCGCGGTGGACAACATGACCTGCGCGCTCTGCCCAGTCACCGTGAAGCGTGCGATGGAGGGCGTCGCGGGCGTGCGCGCCGTCGAGATCGACTTCGATGCCCGCACCGCCACGGTGATCTTCGACACCGCCGCGACGAGCGCCGACGCCATCGCGACCGCGTCGGCCAATGCAGGCTACCCGGCGCGTGTCGCGGGCTGACGAGATGACCGAGCAGTCCGACCGCAAGCTGATCGCGACAGGGATCGTCGGCACCGTCATCGCGGCGCTCTGCTGCTTCACTCCGGTGCTGGTGGTGCTTCTGGGTGCCGTGGGCCTGTCGGCCTGGCTGGGTTGGCTCGACTACGTTCTGCTGCCCGCGCTCGCCTTTTTCGTCGCGCTGACCGTGTACGCGGTCTGGAGACGGCAGCGGCGCCAGACCACTCGAACGGATGGATGACTTGATGAAAGACGATTGCTGCGCGCCCAAGGGCGATTTCGACCTTGCCGTGATCGGCGCCGGATCGGCCGGGTTCTCGGCCGCGATCACCGCCGCCGAGGGAGGCAAGCGCGTCGCGCTGATCGGCCATGGCACCATCGGCGGGACCTGCGTGAACGTGGGCTGTGTGCCCTCCAAGACGATGATCCGGGCCGCGGAAGCCCTGCACGGTGCGCAGACAGCACATCGGTTCCCGGGCCTGAACAGCGAGGCGCAGGTCGCCGACTGGTCGGCGCTGATTGCGGCCAAGGACGATCTTGTCGCGACACTGCGCCAGAAGAAGTACGCCGATCTGCTGCCGGGCTACGGCGGTGTGACCTATCTCGACGAGGGTCCGGCGCGTCTCGTCCTCGGCGGGGTCGAGGTCGGCGGGCGCAGGATCACGGCTCCCAAGGTGATCGTCGCGACCGGTGGCCGACCCGCCGTGCCCGACATCCCTGGGATCCAGGACGCACCAACGCTCGACAGCACGTCGCTGCTGGAGCTGGACCGGTTGCCCGAAAGCCTGATCTTCCTCGGCGGCGGCTACATCGGCGTGGAGCTGGCGCAGATGATGGCGCGGATGGGCACCCGCGTCACCATTGTCTGCCGCTCGCGCCTGCTGCCGCGCACAGAGCCGGAGGTGTCCCGGGCGCTGACGGAGACGCTGCGCGCCGAGGGCGTCGCGGTTGTCGATGGCGCGACCTACGACGCCGCACGGCGCGACGGGGCCCGTGCGGTCCTGACGGTGACGGTGGACGGCGCAGACCGCGATCTGACGGCCGACCGCCTCGTCCTGACGACGGGACGCGCAGCCAACACCGAGGGGCTGGGCCTCGCGGAGATGGGCGTCGAGACCGACGCGCGTGGCGCGATCCGGGTGGGCGACGACATGCAGACCACGAAGGCCGGCATCTTCGCGGCGGGCGATGTGACCGACCGCGACCAGTTCGTCTACATGGCCGCCTATGGCGCCAAGCTCGCGTCCCGCAACGCCGTTCTGGGCGGGGCGGAGCGCTACGACAACGCCGCGATGCCGTGGGTGGTGTTCACCGATCCGCAGGTCGCCGGCGTCGGGCTGACCGAGGCGCAGGCGCGCGCCGCGGGTCATGACGTCAAGACCAGTGTGCTGACGCTCGACAACGTGCCCCGCGCGCTCGCCGCCCGCGACACGCGCGGCCTGATCAAGCTCGTCGCGGACCGGGCGACCGACCGCCTCCTGGGCGGCGTGATCATGGCGCCGGAGGGAGCCGACAGTGTCCAGACGCTCGCCATGGCGCTCAAGTTCGGCATGACGACAAAGGCGCTCGGCGAGACGATCTTCCCCTATCTGACCACGGTAGAGGGGCTGAAGCTCGCCGCGCAGACCTTCGACAAGGATGTCGCGAAGCTGTCGTGCTGCGCGGGGTAACCCGAGCCGTCGGTTTCGTGGCTGCCGAGCAAGATTGCGCATCGATGCGATCACAACCTACCCCCCACCCAGTTCGCCACGATCAGCCCCGGCACGCTGTCCAACGCCCGGTCTGCATCCCGCGCCAGATCCAGCCGCTTCGGCAGCTTGACCTGCGGCACCAGCAGGAAGATCGGCGCGGTGACCTTTCCGCGCCCGGTCTTCGACCGCGACACCACCGCCTGGCCTTTCGTGTTCAGCCGCCCCTCGGCGACCAGCAGGCTGGGGCCCGTCCGGCGATAGACGAAACGCAGGCGGAGGCCGCGTCGCCGCTCCCATTCACCGGGGGTGATCCGGCCGCCGCGCAGGGATTTGCCCGCTGCGGGCAGCGGGATCG
>CAZGTK010000278.1:0-4051 GCA_964528415.1 uncultured Burkholderiales bacterium
GACTCGGCGCGGCCCAGGCTGCCGTTGTAGCGGCCGAGCGCGCGGAACAGATCGCCCTTCTCGATGTCCAGGTAGTGGCGCAGGATGGTGCAGCCGTAGCGCAGGTTCGTGCGCAGGTGGAAGAGGTTGTGGTCGGCCTCGCCGATTTCCTTGACCCAGAACGGCATCACCTGCATGTACCCGCGCGCGCCCGCCCGCGAAACGGCATATTTCCGGAACGCGCTCTCGACCTGAATCACGGCCAGCACCAGCTGCGGATCGAGCCCCGCGCGGGTCGCTTCGTAGTGCACGGTGCGCAGGAAATCCTCGCGCAGCGAAGCGTCGGGCATGCGGCGCTCCAGCCGCCGCGACATCTCGCCGATCCAGACCCGTTCCTCGTTCTCGTCGGCGAACGCGGAACCCTGCACCGCGCGGTCGCTGATGGCCCGGTGCAGCGCGGCCCTGACGCTGGCCGAGAGCGGCTCGTAGATCTGGTCGCCGGCTGCAGCGGCGCAGGCGAACGCGAGCAGGGCGATGGCGCTCAGGCGCCGCATGCCTTCTCCGTCAGCACCCGAACGGCGTCGGCCAGCTCGACCGGGCTTGCCTGCGTCTCGCGTCGGTCCTGGTATTCCACCGTGCCCTGCTTGAGGCCTCGCTCGCTGACGACGACGCGGTGCGGCAGCCCGATCAGCTCCATGTCGGCGAACATGACACCGGGGCGCTCCTCGCGGTCGTCCAGCAGGACCTCGAGGCCCGCGTGCGTCAGCTGGCGGTAGAGGTCCTCGGCCGCCGCCCGCACCGCGTCGCTGCGGTGGTAGCCGATCGGCACCAGCGCCACCTGGAACGGCGCCATCGCGGTCGGCCAGATGATGCCGCGCTCGTCGTGGTTCTGCTCGATCGCGGCGGCGACGATGCGCGAGACGCCGATGCCGTAGGTGCCCATCTCGATGACCTGCGATTGGCCGTTCTCGTCGAGAAAGGCCGCGCTCAGGGCGGCCGAGTACTTGGTGCGCAGCTGGAAGATGTGGCCGACCTCGATGCCGCGCACGATTTCGAGCCGGCCGCGGCCGTCCGGGCTCGGGTCGCCGGCGACGACGTTGCGGATGTCGGCCACGGCGTCCGGCGCGGGCAGGTCGCGGCCGAAGTTCGCGCCGGTGAAATGAAAGCCGTCCTCGTTGGCGCCGCAGGCGAAGTCGCTCATCGCCAGCACGGCCCGGTCGGCGATGACCGGGACGTCGGCGCCGAGGGGGCCCATCGAGCCGGGGCCGCAGCCGAGCCGCGCGCGGATCTCGGCGTCGGTGGCGAAACGGAAGCCGTTGTTGAGCGTGAAGCGCTTCGACGCCTTGATCTCGTTCAGCTGGTGGTCGCCGCGCAGCAGGAGCAGGTAGGGCTGGCCGTCGCCGGTCACCACCATGAGCGTCTTCAGGATGCGCTCGCGCGGCAGCTTGAGGAACGCGGCCACCTCCTCGATGGTGTGCCGCCCGGGCGTCGCCACCTTCTCGAGCCCCTGCGTCGCCGCGGCGGCCGCGGCCGCCGGCGCGACGGCCTCCGCCAGCTCGACGTTGGCGGCGAAGTCCGAGTCGGGGCAATAGGCGATGGCGTCTTCGCCCGAATCGGCGAGAACGTGGAATTCGTGGGAGCCCGTGCCGCCGATGGCGCCGGTGTCCGCCGCCACGGCGCGAAACCGCAGGCCGAGTCGCTCGAAGATCCGGCTGTAGGTGTCGTACATCTTGCGGTACTCGGCCTCCAGGCTCGCGTAGTCGGGGTGGAAAGAGTAGCTGTCCTTCATCAGGAACTCGCGCGCGCGCATCACGCCGAACCGCGGCCGGATCTCGTCGCGGAACTTGGTGTGCATCTGCCAGAAGTGAACCGGCAACTGGCGATAGCTCTTCACTTCGCGCCGCACCAGGTCGGTGATGACCTCTTCGTGGGTCGGGCCGAAGCAGAAGTCGCGCTCGTGGCGGTCCTTGATCTTGAGCATTTGCGGGCCGAACGCTTCCCAGCGGCCGGACTCCTGCCACAGTTCGGCCGGAATCACGATCGGCAGCAGGAGCTCGATGGCGCCGGCGCGATTCATCTCGTCGCGGACGGCGCGCTCCACATTGCGCAGCACCCGCAGCCCGAGCGGCATCCAGGTGTAAAGACCGCTGCCGAGCCGCCGGATGAGGCCGGCGCGCAGCATTAGCTGGTGGCTGACGAGTTCGGCCTCGGCCGGGGCCTCCTTCAGCGTCGAGAGAAAGAACTGGCTGACCCGCATTCCCCGTTTTCCCAAAAAAACCAGAATTCTACAGCGCGGCGGCGGGTCTTGCAGCGCGCTTCAAATGGCCAGGGAAATATGAAAGAATGCGGGCAAGATCGTTAAATTTTCGGGTGATTACCATGATTGACCGAGATGGCTATCGCCCCAACGTCGCAATCGTCCTGCTCAACGAAAGGAACGAGGTTTTCTGGGGCAAGCGGGTCAACCAGCATTCCTGGCAGTTTCCGCAGGGCGGCATCAAGGCCGGCGAGACGCCGGCCCAGGCGATGTTCCGGGAGTTGCACGAAGAGGTGGGGCTGAATCCTGACCATGTGCGCATCCTTGGCCGCACCAAGGAGTGGCTGCGCTACGACGTGCCGGCGCAGTGGCTGCGGCGCGATTGGCGCAGCCACTATCGCGGTCAGAAGCAGATCTGGTTTTTGCTGCGCTTTGTCGGCCGCGACTGCGACGTTTGCCTGCGCGCTTCCGAGAAACCGGAGTTCGACGCGTGGCGCTGGCACGACTACTGGGTGCCGCTGGACGCGGTGATCGAATTCAAGCGCGCGGTGTACCAGCAAGCGCTGACGGAGCTTTCCCGCTTCATCGATCAGCATCCCCGGCGACGCGGCGGACTGCGCCGTCGCCCGCGCGCGCCGCAGCCAGCCCAGGCCTGAGCCCGCCTTGCCCCTGCGCAAGCTGGTCGAGCTGTTCGACCGCAGCGTGTACTGGATCGAGGGCAGTGCGCCGGCGGCGTTCTACCTCAGCGACCGAGAGGGCGGCGGCATCCTGATCAACGCGCCCGCGTTCGACGCCGCGCTCCTCGACGAGCTGCGGCAGACCGCGGGCCTGCGTTTCCTCTTCCTGCCCTCGCGGTTCGGCGCGGGGGATGCTGCGGCCTGGCGCGACGCGGCCGACTGTCGGGTCCTGGCGCACGCGCGCGAGGCGGGCGATCTCCCGCTCGCGATCGACGTTGCGCTCGATCGCGAGCACAAGTTTTCCCGCACCATCGATTTTCTGCCCATGTCCGGCCGCACGGCGGGCGCCTGCGCGCTGCGCTGCCGGAATCTGCCGGGCATCGTGTTCTTCGGCCCGATCCTGGAGCACGGGGAGGGTGGTTGGCCGTGCCTCGTGCCCCACGCCGACGACCACTCGTGGGAGAACCGGCTCATCGGCGCCCTCGGACTCAAGGATCTGCGCTTCGACTACGCGTTCTGCGATAACTTCGACCCGGATCGGGTCAGCTTCGGCCCCCGGGCCTCCGAGGCGATTTCCGTCGCGCTGGAACGCGCGCTCGCCTAGGGCGGGCCTCTTGCGGTCTTCCCGGCATTCCGTCGTCCAGCGACTGGCGTGACGAGCAATGGAAAACCTTGTTAGCCTTACGGTCTCTCGGACGCGGCTTAACAGTTGACTAAACCAGGCCTATCTTTTAGACTTCGTCTAAATCAAGTCTTGGCTTGATTTGGAAATGTTCACCCATGCGCTGGAATTCTCCGGCGATTCAACACCCTAGAGGAGAGCATCAATGCAACTCAAAGGTTCGAAGACCCATGGCAATCTGAAGGCCGCGTTTGCGGGCGAATCGCAGGCTAATCGGCGTTACCTGTACTTCGCCTCGAAGGCGGACGTCGAGGGCTTCAACGACGTGGCGGCCGTTTTCCGCTCCACCGCGGAGGGCGAGACGGGCCATGCCCACGGTCACCTCGAGTACCTGGAGCAGTGCGGCGATCCGGCGACCGACCTGCCGTTCGGTTCCACGTCGGACAACCTGAAGGCGTCGATCGCCGGCGAGACCCACGAGTACACCGACATGTACCCGGGCATGGCGAAGTCGGC
>CAZGTK010000279.1:0-4049 GCA_964528415.1 uncultured Burkholderiales bacterium
GCTCGCGCGCCCCGGGCGCGGCGGCGACCAGCGCCACACCCTGTATGTGCTGGACGAGCCGACCGTCGGCCTGCACATGGCCGACGTCGAGAAGCTGATCCGCGTGCTGCACCGGCTGGTGGACGCCGGCAACACGGTGGTGGTCATCGAGCACAATCTGGACGTGATGGCGGACGCCGACTGGATCGTCGACCTCGGGCCGGAGGGCGGCGCCGGCGGCGGGCGCGTCGTCGCCGAGGGACCGCCCGAAGCGGTGGCGCGCGTCAAGCGCGACTCCCACACGGCCCGTGTGCTGGCGGAATTCCTCGCCGAGCGCGGCGCGGCCGCGCCCGCGGCCTCGGCGGCGTAGTCGAACGATCCCTACGGAAAGCGGACAGCGTCCGCTTTCCGCGCGAACCTCCCCTCGCCCCTTGGGGGAGAGGGGCGGGGGTGAGGGGTAAAATGTCCGCCATTCCCTGATTGACAATGACCCTGAAGGAGCCGCGATGGAATACCTGCACACGATGGTGCGCGTGAGCGACATCGACAAGTCGCTCGACTTCTACTGCAACAAGCTGGGCCTGAAGGAGATCAGCCGCCGCGACGACGAGAAGGGCCGCTACACGCTCGTCTTCCTCGCCGCGCCCGGCGACGAGCAGCGCGCGCGCGAGAACAAGGCGCCGATGGTGGAGCTCACCTACAACTGGGACCCGGAGGAGTACGGGGGCGGGCGCAACTTCGGCCACCTCGCCTACCGCGTCGACGACATCTACGCCGTCTGCCGCCGGCTGATGGACGGCGGCGTCACCATCAACCGGCCGCCGCGCGACGGACGCATGGCGTTCGTGCGCTCGCCCGACAACATCTCCATCGAGCTGCTGCAGAAGGGCGACGCGCTGCCGCCGCAGGAGCCGTGGCAGTCGATGCCCAACACCGGCAAGTGGTGAGAATCGCGCTCAGCGCGGCACGCCGACCGTCGCCAGCGCGCGCATCGGTCCCATCGCCCGCAGCCGCGCGAGCGCCGCGGCGTCGCGCACGAACAGGCTGCCCGCGAAGCCGAGCGCGTTGATCGAGATGCCCTCGGCGTGCTCGCGCGCGCGCGGCACGACGAGCAGCCAGTCGCGCGTCACCAACAGGTTGTAGGGCATCGACTGGCGCGGGCCGTCGGCGGCGTCGACGCGTCGTACCCCGGCACGCGCCGCCGCCGCTTCGAAACGGTCCTGCAGCCGGAGAGCCGCCCGCGGCGGATCGGCGAACGCGGCCCCGTCGAGGCGGCACGCGGCGGCGACGAACGCGAAACCCGCCACCTGCGCCACGCCGTCCGGCGCGAGCGAAGCCTCGATCAGAGCGCCGGCCGGGACCGCCGGCCCGGCGGCCGCCAGCGGCAGCGGCACCAGCTGCAGGTGCTTGTGCGGCTGGCTCGCGCCGGCGGGCGCGCCGCCGTTGTAGAAGCCCAGCGACGCGAACTCGGCCATGCACGCCGCCAGCGCGGCGAAGTCGTCGCGCGTGAGCCAGCGCGCCTGGTGCTCGTAGGCGCGCGTGACGATGAGCAGGTGCCGCTCGATGACGCTGAACTTGTTCAGCACCGCGACGTGGGTGGGCGAGACGTCGGCGACGACGAGATCGGCTTCGGGCGGCAGGAACGGGTTGACGGGCGCCGCCTGGCGCCGGCGCTGCTCGCGATCGGCGTCCTTGCGCCGCAGGCCCGACGCCGAGCGCACGACGAACGGCACGCCGCCGTCGTCGATCACGATGCCTTCCGTTTCGATCGGCACCAGCGCGCCGCTCGCCCGCGCGCGCCGGATCGCGGCGTCGGCGCGGGCGGGCAGCGTCCCCCGGGCGAACGTCGTCGGCACCGCCACGGCGCCTACTTCTTCTGCCGCTGCCAGGCCTCGTCGAGCCGCTTCGAGGCTTCGTCGGACTTGCGGCGCGCGGCGCGCTCGGCCGCCTGCGCCTGCTCGACGCGCTTCGCCGCCGCCGCGGCCTCGCGTTCCTGCTCCGCCAGCTTCTCGCGGGTGGCCGCGGCGCGCTTCGCGGCCGCGGCGGCGTCCTCGCGCGCCTTGCGGGTGTCCGCCTCGGCCCGCTCCAGCTGGTCGCGGGCGTACCTGGCGCGGTGCTGCAGCGTGGTGATGTCGGGTCCGGCGGCGATCGCGGCGGCGCAAAGCGGGAGGACGGCAAGGATGGCCGCAAGGCGGCCGAAACGGACAGCAGGCATCACCGGCGATTCTAACCCGGCGCGGCTTGCCCTTTGCTGCTCGCCTGCGGCGGCCCTCAGGGCCGCGGCGCGGCGGGCCGGCAGCAGCCGGCCAGCACCTCGCCGTCGGGCAGCGAGATGCGCGCGGAGAACGGGAAGGTCTGATCCGCCATGGTGTCCGCGCAGCGCTCCTCGCTGATGAACGCGACGAGGTCCTTGGCCACCCCGCTCGCCGCGCCGCGCCAGACCTTCAGGCGCGGGCGCAGGAAGTCGAGCACGCGCACCTGACCCGTGAGCGCCTGCTTCTCCGGGCCGCCCAGGCGCGAGTACTCGGCGCGGTCGCCGTCGATGCGCAGGGCCCAGAACGGCTCGTTGCCGGTGCAGTGGAACGCGCCCGGCAGCTCGCCGGCGGCGGCCGGCGGCGCCGCGCCCGCGCGCTGGGCCGCGTCGAAGAAATTGAGCGCCGCGGTCAGGCCGATCAGCGAGAACTCGGCGCGCACGGCGTTGCCGTCGCGGCTGCGGTAGCGGAACTCGATGCGGTTGCCCTCGCGCATGGCGCGCAGCAGCCGCTCGCCGACCGCGGCGTCGACGACGCGGTACTCGTTGACGCCGCCCACGGCCTGAAAGCCGCTGCCGGGCGCGAGCCGCAACGACGGCTCCGCGTCCACCTGCACCGTCAGGTCGGCGTCCTCGGCGATCAGGTCGAATACCGGGACAAACGTCACGTGCGCCGCCGCGCCGGGCGCGTCGCGGCCGACCTTGAGCTGGAAATCGAAGCCGATGCGCGGGTCGCGGCCGGGGCGCACGTAGGCGCTCGCGCCGCAGGCGCCGAAGCCGTCGGCGGGGCAGATCGCGAGCCAGCTGCGGAAGTAGCGGCGATTCTCGCCGGCGGCGTCCGCCGTGTTCGCCAGGGGCAACAGGGTCGCCAGCGCGAGCAGCGCGGCGCGGGCAAGCGGGGCGATGGCGTTCATGGGCTCGAAGGCGATGCGCTGTCGGCGATGGCTCGCATGGTAACCCAAACCGCGGCGCGCGGCGCCGGCTCAGCCCTCGCCGACGAAGGCGACGAAGTCCGCCGGCGGCAGCGGGCGGCTGAAATGGAAGCCCTGCCCGACGTCGACGCCGCGGCTGCGCAGGTAGTCGGCCTGCGCCGCGGTCTCCACGCCCTCGGCGACGATGGCGAGGCCCAGCTCGTGCGCCATCGCGATGATGTGGTCGATCACCCCGCTGGTGGCGGCCTCGGCGCCGATCGCGTCGACGAACGCCTTGTCGATCTTGAGGGCGTCGACGCGGAAGCTCTGCAGGTAGGACAGGCTCGAGTAGCCGGTGCCGAAGTCGTCGATCGCCACCGCGTGGCCGATCACGCGCAGGCGCTCGATCACGACGCGCGCCGAGGCGGCGTCGATGAAGCCGCGCTCGGTGGCCTCGAGGCCGATCTGGGCGGCGTCGACGCCGCTGCCGGCAAGCCGGCGGGCGATGACCGCCGCGACCCGGTCGGAGAGCAGGTCGCAGGGCGCGATGTTGATCGCCACGTGCAGGTCCTTGCGGCGCGCCAGCAGCGCCCCGAGGTCCGCGACCACGCGCTCGATGACCTGGTCCGTGATCGGCTGGATCAGGTCCGCCTGCTCGGCGGCCGGGATGAACAGATCCGGCGCGACGGTCTCGCCGTCCCAGCGGCGCCAGCGCACCAGCGCCTCGGCGCCGACGCAGCGGCCGCCGTCGAGCGCGACGAGCGGCTGGTAGTGGACGATGAACTCCCGGTTGGCGATCGCCGACCTCAGCTCGCCGGCGAGCGAGAAGCGCCGCCGCGCCAGCGCCTGCACGCCGAACGCCAGCAGGGCGCCGCCGACGAGGCCGAGCGGCAGCACCACCGCGGCCT
>CAZGTK010000280.1:0-4045 GCA_964528415.1 uncultured Burkholderiales bacterium
AACCCGAAGCAGGAGTACAAGCGCGAGGCGTTCGAGCTGTTCGCATCCATGCTGGCGCGAATCAAGCGCGAAGTGACGCGCGTCCTGATGAACGTGCAGATACGCAGCGAGGAGCAGGTGGAGGCGGCCGAGGTGGCGGCGACGGCGCCTACCAACGTGCAGTATCACCACACCGACTACGACAAGGCGCTGGCGGATGCCAACGAGCCGCAGGCGCAGCAGCCGTTTGTCAGGGTGGGCGGCAAGGTCGGCCGCAACGACCCCTGCCCGTGCGGATCGGGCAAGAAGTACAAGCACTGCCACGGCCGCCTGTCCTGAGCGGCTTCAGGCGCGGCGCGGGTCCCTTCAATGGCTGTCAACCTGAGGCCTCCTGAGCCGGCGGCGCTGCACCCGGTGGACGGCGTCCGCCTCGGCGTAGCCCAGGCGGGCATCCGGAAGGCGGGCCGCAGCGATCTCCTGGTGATTGCCCTGGCGCCCGGCGGCCGGGCCGCCGCGGTCTTCACGCAGAACCGGTTTTGCGCGGCACCGGTGCAGGTGGCCCGGGCGCATCTCGCGCAAACCCGGGACGTGCGGGCGCTGGTCGTGAACACGGGCTGCGCCAACGCCGGAACCGGGGAGACCGGCGTCGACCACGCGCGCATCACCTGCCAAGCTGCGGCGTCCGCGCTGGGTTGTGCCCCCGAGCAGGTGCTGCCATTTTCTACGGGCGTCATCATGGAGCCGCTGCCTGTCGGGCGCATCCGGGACGCCCTGCCGGCTTGCGTCCAGGCCCTCGATGCTGGCGGCTGGGCCGCCGCCGCCGAAGCCATCATGACGACCGACACCGTGCCCAAGGCGGCGTCCGCACGCGTGAACGTGGCGGGCACTCCGGTGACGGTAACCGGCATCGCGAAGGGGGCGGGCATGATCCACCCGAACATGGCCACGATGCTCTCCTTCATCGCGACCGATGCGGTCGTCGGCGAAGGCGTTCTCGACATGATGGTGCGCGAGATCGCCGATCGGTCGTTCAACCGCATTTCGGTCGATGGCGACACGTCCACCAACGACGCGCTGGTCTTGCTGGCCTCCGGCCGGGCGCTTCATGCGCGTATCGACGATCCGCGCTCGGCAGCGGCGGCGGCCTTGCGGGAAGGGCTCGCGGGTGTCGCCGAAACGCTCGCGCAGGCCATCGTGCGGGACGGCGAAGGGGCCACCAAGTTCATCACGGTGCGGGTTGAGGGCGGGCGCGACGAGGCCGAGTGCCGCAAGGTCGCCGACGCAATCGCGCGCTCGCCCCTGGTGAAGACCGCCTTTTTCGCGTCGGATCCGAACCTCGGGCGCATCCTCGCGGCGATCGGTTATGCGGGGGTGGCGGATCTCGACGTCGCCGACGTTGAGCTCTACCTGGGCGACGTGCTGGTGGCGCAGGGCGGCGGCCGGGCGGTCGGCTACAGCGAGGCGCAGGGTGCCGCCGTGATGGCCCGGCCCGAGATCGTGGTGCGGGTGGCGCTGGGCAGGGGGCAGGCCAACGCGGTGGTCTGGACGTGTGATTTTTCCTACGATTACGTGCGCATCAACGCCGAGTATCGCACCTGAGGAAAGACCGATGGCGGACACGGATCGTGACTTGGCCGCGCTGCTGGACCGGATCGACTCGCTGATCGGACGGCTCGAGGGCATCGTGCCCGGACCGCCGACGCCGGTGGACTGGAAGGCTTCGATCGCGTTTCGCTGGCGCAAGCGGGGGCACCAGGGGTTCCTGCAGCCGGTGACCCACGTGCATCGCATCACGCTGAAGGACCTTAAGGGCGTGGATCGGCAGATGCAGCTGATCGACCAGAATACCCAGCAGTTCGTCGGCGGTGCGCCGGCCAACAACGTTCTGCTCACGGGCGCCCGCGGCACCGGCAAGTCGTCGCTGGTGAAGGGCGTTCTCAACAAATACGCCGTCAACGGGCTGCGCGTCATCGAGGTCGAGAAGCAGGACCTGATGGATCTGCCCGATCTCGTCGAGCTGGTGCACGCGCGGCCCGAGCGCTTCATCATCTTCTGCGACGACCTCTCGTTCGAGGCCGACGAGCCCGGTTACAAGGCGCTGAAGGCGGTGCTGGACGGATCGGTCGCGGCCGCGTCGGAGAACGTGCTCGTCTATGCCACGTCCAATCGGCGCCACCTCATGCCGGAATACATGCAGGAGAACCTCGAGGCCAGGCGCGTCGGCGATGAGATCCATCCCGGCGAGACCGTGGAGGAGAAGGTTTCATTGTCGGAGCGGTTCGGCCTCTGGGTGTCGTTCTATCCGTTCACGCAGGACGAGTACCTGGCGATCGTCGATCACTGGCTGCGCTATTTCGAAGCCGAGGCGGGTGGCGAGCCGGTGCGGCAGGAGGCCCTGCAGTGGGCGCTGCAGCGGGGTTCCCGGAGCGGCCGGGTTGCCTGGCAGTTTGCCCGGGACTGGGCCGGGCGGCAGCGGCTGGTGAAGGGGCGGCGCCGCTAGTTCGCGTCAGCGCCAGGCGGCGCGCATGACGGCGACGCCGTGGGCGCCGTGCGCCCACGCCTCGTCCAGCTGCTCGGGGCGCATGCCGCCGATGGCAAACACCGGCAGCGGGCAGTCCCCGATCAGCTCGCGGAAGCGCGCCCAGCCGAGCGGGGCGGCGTCCGGGTGGGTCGGTGTCGGCCGCACCGGGCCCAGCACGGCGAAGTCGAGCCCCAGGTCCGCGGCCCGCTCGAGCGCGCTCGCGTCGTGGCAGGATGCCGCGACCCACGGCAAATCGGGCCGCCGCTCGAGCCTCGACAGCCGCGCCGCGCTCAGGTGGACACCGTCCGCGCCGAGACTTGCCGCCAGCGCCGGGTCCGCGTTGATCATCACCATTGCGCCGGAGGGCCGCGCCCTCGAGATCACCTCCGATGCGAACGCGCGCAACGCCGCCTCGTCCATCCCGCGCTCGCGCACCTGGACCAGCTTCAGGCCGCCCGCCAGCGCCCGCTCCAGGCGGAGCAGGAAGTCGCGCGCGGCCGGGCCGGCATGCGTGACGGCATAGACCGGCGGCAACCGCAGCGCCTTGAGGACGCTGTCGTTGGCCGGCAGGAGGGGGGCGACATTCACGCCGCCGGGTTGCTGCCAGGCGACCGCCTCGTGCTCGTGGTCCTTGAGATCGCCGCGCCACGACGTGACGCGGTAGAAGCGCAGCTTGACGGTGGCGTGGGGGTAGACGAACCGGCGCGTGATCCACGGGTGCGCCCGCTCGACGTCGAGGCCGAGCTCTTCGCGCAGCTCGCGGCGCAGAGCCTCCGCCACGGTTTCCCCCGGCTCGACCTTGCCGCCGGGAAACTCCCAGTAGCCGGCGTAGGGTTTGCCGGGCGGCCGGCGTCCCAGCAGGACGGCGCCGTCCTCGCGCAGCAGCACCGCCACGGCGACTTCCTGCGCCGCGGCGGACATCAACGCTCGTCGTCCGCCATCGGCGGCTCGTCGGCGGTGGCGGGTTCGCCGGGAATCCGATGCTGCTCGTTCGCCCACTGGCCCAGGTCGATCAGCTTGCAGCGCTCCGAGCAGAACGGCCGGAAGCGGCTCGTCGCCGTCCACGGCACCGGCTGCCCGCATTGCGGGCAGCTCACCACCGGCGCCTTGGCGGCGTCGCTACGGGCCATGGCGGGAAAGCGTCAAAGATTGTAGAAGCAGAGCTCGAACTCGACGTCGTGCTCGAACGTCTTGGGGCGGTGATCGACGGCGGGGGAGATGAACCGGATGTTGAGCGCATACTTGTTGGCGCTGATCTCCGGCACGCACGGCAGCTGCTCGGGAATGCGGATGGAAAGCATCTGGGCGGTCCGCCCGGCGAGCATCTGCTGAAACACGCCGTTCTGGGCCAGGAGTACCGTCGCCTTACCGGTCTCGCGCAGCAGGCGCAGCATGACGTGGACGGCCTCGCGGATCGGCAGCAGCGGGACCAGCCACTCGGACAGCTTGCGCCGTCGCGCGTCGGAGTCCTGGCTCAGCCAATAATGATAAGAGGGCAGGTCGAACTCGCAGGCGCCGCCCGGGATCGACGTGCGCTGCTTGATG
>CAZGTK010000281.1:0-445 GCA_964528415.1 uncultured Burkholderiales bacterium
GATGCGCGGCCAGTGCTTCGACACTTCGCGCCCGCCGCCGAACTCTTCGAACAGACCCTGGATCACCGGCTGCACCGCCTGGAACACGTCTTCCTGCTCCACGAAGGACATTTCGATGTCCAGCTGGTAGAAGTCGGTGGGCGAGCGGTCGGCGCGCGGGTCTTCATCGCGGAAGCAGGGCGCGATCTGGAAATAGCGGTCGAAGCCCGCCACCATCAGCAGCTGCTTGAACAGCTGCGGCGCCTGCGGCAGGGCATAGAACTTGCCCGGATGCAGCCGGCTCGGCACCAGGAAGTCGCGCGCGCCCTCCGGCGAGGAGGCGGTGAGGATCGGCGTCGGGAACTCGTTGAAACCGGCGTCGTGCATCCGCGCGCGGATCGAGCGCGTGATGGCGAGCCGTTTCATGATGATGGCGTGCAGCGTCTCGCGGCGCAGGTCCAGGAAG
>CAZGTK010000281.1:455-4045 GCA_964528415.1 uncultured Burkholderiales bacterium
GAAGCGATAGGTGAGGCGCAGGTCCTCCGGGTAGTCGGGCTCGCCGAACACCGGTACCGGCAGTTCCTTGGCTTCCGACAGGACCTCGATCTCGGTCGCGTAAACTTCGATCTCGCCCGTCGGCAGCTCGGCGTTGGTGGTCCCCTCGGGGCGCCGGCGCACGGCGCCGTCGACACGGATCACCCACTCGGAGCGCACGGCCTCCGCCGCCTTGAACGCGGCGCTGTCGGGGTCCGCGACCACTTGGGTCAGGCCGTAATGGTCGCGCAGGTCGATGAACAGTACCCCGCCGTGGTCGCGCACGCGGTGCACCCAGCCCGAAAGGCGCGCCGGCGCGCCGATGTCCGCGCTCCTGAGCGCCCCGCAGGTGTGCGACCGGTAGCGATGCAGCGCGCCGCCGCCTGCCTGTCCCTGGCTCTCGTTCGCCGCCGCCGTGTTGCCCGCTGCCATCTGCCGCCAAATCCGCCTGAAACCGGTTCCGAAGTGGCGGAAAAGCGCATGAACGCCCCCCCAAAGTCAAGGCTTTGGGAGCGCGCGGGCTAGGAGGACCGCAAACGCTGTTGAAAGCCGGAAAACGCCTCCGGACGAGAGCTTGGCGATCCGCAGACCCCCGCACGCCAACCGGCGCGACCTGCTCAACCGTAGACCAGCACGGCGAACCAGACGAGGAGAGATGCGGCAAAGGCCGCAACGCCGAGCGTGAGCCTCCGGGACACGTTCCGGAACTCACGTTCGAGCCCGCCAAGCTCCGTCAACCGCCGGCTGACGGCCTCGAAAGTCCGAAAAGCGTGATAATCGCCTTTTGAATTTCCGTCGATCGCATCGAACCGGGATTTTAGATAATCGAAACGCCGCGACAATTCCTCGAGTTTCGCGCTTCGCGCTTTATGCTCGCGATCGATAAATTCCGAAAGCCGATAGCTGCACGAGGCTTCGTCCCTCAGCTCCGCAATATCGCTTTTGACGAGTTGCATCTCGCGGCCGAGCGATTTCACCTCGAGCGCGAGCTGATCGAGCTTGACGGCCGTCTCCGCAACGAACGCATCGCGCGCGATGAGCTGCACCGAGGCGCCACTCGGCATACGCGAGAGGGCGGATCCATCAAAGAGATAGCGCTGGATTGCCAAAGAGCGGCCGCCGATCGGCCTGTGCCTGCCAAGCTCCTGCACACCGGACTCCTACGCTACGCCATCCGACCGCGGCGCGACCCGAAAGCGGGACGTTTGCACGGCGCGCGCGAGCAAGGCCGTGCATTCGATCCCGGGGCGTTACGAAAGTCGACAGCCGGCAAATGAATTCGGAAACAGGCATCGAAATCGATGTCAAATGACCGAACGTATCGCCGCGCGCCAGAAGCGCTCGAAATCGACCCCGCATAAGGTGAATTTTATACAGCACCGGGCCTTTTTTGCATAGCCGGAACGGAGATCGAATTCAGGGTTCCGCCCATTTTTTTGTTTTGCCGCGGCCGCCGGCGGCGCGCGAACCCAGGACGCGCGCCGATCTGCGACCGGCAGGCGGCCGCGGGGGCGACCCCTCAGGAAAAATGTGGCGTAACTGGCAACGAGCTAGCGACAGTCGCCCGTCCAGCGTCTATATACGTGCCGCAATGCACGTCATTACCTCGACTTCCGCCCTCTCCGAAACCTGCTCCAGGCTTGCCGCCGGCGACTACGTCACCGTCGATACCGAGTTCATGCGCGAGCAGACGTTCTGGCCCGACCTCTGCCTGATCCAGCTCGCCGGCCCCGGCGAGGAGGCGATCGTCGATCCGCTGGCGCCCGGCATCGATCTTGCGCCCTTCTACCGGCTGATGGCGGACCCGGGCGTCGTCAAGGTCTTCCACGCCGCCCGCCAGGACGTCGAGATCGTCTATTCGGAGGCCGGGCTCATCCCGACGCCGATCTTCGACACCCAGGTCGCCGCCATGGTCTGCGGCTTCGGCGAGAGCGTGAGCTACGTCAACCTGGTCAAGAAGGTCACCGGCTGCGACCTGGACAAGAGCTCCCGCTTCACCGACTGGAGCCGCCGTCCCCTGTCGGAAAAGCAGCTCGTCTACGCCCTCGGCGACGTGACGCACCTGCGCGACATCTATATCCACCTCAAGACGGAGCTCGAGGCGACCTCCCGCGAGACGTGGCTGGATGAGGAAATGGCCGAGCTCACCGCGCCGTCGACCTATGAATGCCATCCAGAAAACGCCTGGCAGCGCCTCAAGATGCGCGTCAAGAACCGCAAGGCGCTGGCCGTTCTGATCGAGCTTGCCGCATGGCGCGAGCGCCTGGCCCAGGCGCAGGACGTCCCGCGCGGCCGCATCCTGCGCGACGAAGCGCTTTACGACATCGCCAACCAGCAGCCGGCGAGCGTCGACAAGCTTTCGGAGTTGCGCACGCTGAGCGACGGATTCTCCCGCTCACAGCGCGCGCGCGAAATCGTGGACGCCGTCCAGCGCGGCCTCGGTCGCGATCCCACGACACTGCCCAATCTTCCCCGCGGCCAGCCCCTGTCGGCGGAAGCGTCCGCGACGATGGAGCTTCTGAAGGTCCTGCTCAAGGCGTCGGCCGCACGCCACCGGGTGGCGCCCCGCCTGATCGCGGATTCGGACGACCTCGAGCGCATCGCCAGCGAACCCGACCCCGACGTGCCGGCCCTCAGAGGCTGGCGCCGGCACCTTTTCGGCGAGGACGCGCTGAAGCTCAAGCGCGGCGAGCTGGCCCTCACGCTGCACAAAGGCGAAGTCCTGGCGATCTCGCCCCGCTGACGCGGGGGAAGGCGCATCTGGCAGGGCGCCCATCGATCCGGTCCCTGCCTGCTGCCCTACTTCCTCGGATCATACCGGTGCTTCTGTCGCCACTCCGAGAGGAAGTACGACAGACCGTCGTCAATCGTCTCCGGCAGCACGATCTTCACCGTCACGAGCTCGTCGCCCGTCGCCCCCGTGGTCGCGTTGCGCACGCCCTTGCCCTTGAGCCGCAGCACCTGTCCCGAGCTCGTGCCCTTGGGGATCGTGAGCTGCACGCGCCCGCCGGCAGTGGGCACCTCGACCTTGCCGCCCAGCACCGCCTCGTCGATCGTGATCGGCACCTCGACCAGGATGTCGTCGCCCTCACGGTGGAAGTCGCGATGCGGTCGCACGCGGATCTCGACCAGCGCATCGCCCGCTTCGCCGCCCGTAACGCCGGGCTCGCCCCGCCCCCGGAGCCGCAGCACCTGCCCGTCGGTGACGCCCTCGGGCACCGTCAGGTCGAGCACACCGGCGTCCGGCAGGGTGACGCGCTTGCGCGCGCCCTGCACGGCTTCGAGGAAGTCGACGTCGAGCGTATAGCGCACGTCGCGCCCGCGCATGGCGAAGCCGCCTCCGCGTGCGCCGCCACGGCCCGCGCCCGAAAAGATGTCCGAGAACATGTCGCCGAAGTCCTCGAATATCGGCCCGCGCCCGCGGCCTCCCGCGCCTGCCCCCTGCGGACGCCAGGTCGGCCGGCGCGGCTCGCCCGAAGCGTCGATTTCGCCCGTATCGTACTGCCGCCGCCGCTCCGCATCGCCGATGATGTCGTGCGCTGCCGTCACCTTCTTGAACCGCTCCTCCTCCG
>CAZGTK010000282.1:0-4041 GCA_964528415.1 uncultured Burkholderiales bacterium
CGGCTCGATGGACGACCACGTGCAGGTCTGCCGGGAGCTATTCTCGGCGGCGCGCGCCGAGTTCAAGCACCTCGAGTACTTCTACTTCCACAACTGCGTCTACGAGACCGTCTGGCGCGACAACCGGCGCCGCCGCGACGAGCGGGTGGCGACCTGGGACGTCATGCACACGTACGGCCACGACTACAAATTGATTTTCGTCGGCGACGCGACCATGAGCCCGTACGAGATCCTGCTGCCCAACGGCAGCGTCGAGCACATGAACGCGGAGCCGGGATCGCTGTGGCTGCAGCGGCTGGTGTCGGTCTACGGGCGCGCCATCTGGCTCAACCCGCAGCCCGAGGCCTGGTGGGACGCCTACGAGTCGGTGCGCCTGGTGCGCGAGATCATGGGCGAGCGGATGCTTCCGCTCACGCTGGAGGGGCTGGAGCAGGGCATGCGGCTGCTCAGCCGCTGACGTTGGGGTTGCGCACCGGGTAGGGCGGCACGGCCGCGCGCAGGAAGCGGCGGGCGAACTCCTGGGCCGGCAGCGGCCCGCTGAACAGGAAGCCCTGGTACTCGTCGCAGCGCAGCGCGGAGAGCGCGGCCAGCGTCTCGCGCCGCTCGACGCCCTCGGCCACCACGGTCAGCTTGAGGCTGTGGGCCATCGCGACGATGGCGCCGGCGACCGCCAGCGCGTCCGGCTTGGCGTCGAGGTCGTGGACGAACGACTGGTCGATCTTGAGCGTGTCGATCGGCAGCCGGCGCAGCACGCCCAGCGACGAGTAGCCGGCGCCGAAGTCGTCGATGGCGATGCGAACGCCCAGCGCGCCGATGCGCTCCAGCACCGCGACGGCGGCGTTTTCGTCCTGCATGATCAGGCTCTCGGTGATCTCCAGCTCCAGCGCGGAGGGCGAGATCTTCGCTGCCTGCAGGGCGCGGCGCAGCACCTCGTCGAAGCCGCCGCGCAGCTGCGCGCGCGACAGGTTGACCGAGATCTTCGGCACGCCCAGCCCGCCCGCCTCCCACGCGGCGATCTGCCGGCAGGCCTCCCGCAGCGCCCAGGCGCCGATTTCGTGGATGATGCCGGTCTCCTCCGCCACCGGGATGAACTCGGCCGGGGACACGGCGCCGTGCTCGCCGCCGCGCCAGCGCAGCAGCGCCTCGGCGCCCGCCAGCGCGCCGGTCGCCACCGTCACCTGGGGCTGGTAGTGCAGCTCCAGCTCGCCGCGCTCGAGCGCGCGGCGCAGGGCCGTCTCCATCGTCAGCCTGCGCACGGCGCGCACGTTCATGTCCGGCGAGAAGAACTGATAGTTGCCGCGGCCCTGCTCCTTGGCGTGGTACATGGCCGTGTCGGCGTTCCTCATCAGCGTGTTCAGGTCCTCGCCGTCGTCGGAGAAGATGCTGATGCCGATGCTGCAGGAGGTGTTGAGGGTGTGGTCGCCGATGCGCAGGCCCGCGGCGAGCGCCGCCAGGATCTTCTGCGCCACCGTCGCCGCGTCGCGCGGGTCCTTCAGCCGCTCCAGCGCCACCACGAACTCGTCGCCGCCCAGACGCGCCAGGGTGTCGCCGCCGCGCAGCGCGCCCTGCAGCCGCCCGGCCACTTCCTGCAGCAGCGCGTCGCCGACGTGGTGGCCGAGCGAGTCGTTGATGGTCTTGAAGCGGTCGAGGTCGATGAACAGCAGCGCCAGGCGCTCGCCGTTGCGCTGCGCGTTCGCCAGGCGGTGATTGACGCGGTCCTGCAGCAGCAGCCGGTTGGGCAGGCCGGTCAGGGCGTCGCGGGTCGCCAGGTGCTCGATGCGCTCCTCGGCACGCTTGCGCTCGGTGATGTCGAGGCCGGTGCCGCGGTAGCCGAGGAACGCGCCGTCGGCGTCGAAAACCGGCACGCCGCTGACCTGCTGCCAGACCAGGCGGCCGTCCTTGGTGCGGCTCATGTGCTCGAGGCCGCGGAAGGGCTTCCCGGCGGCGACGTGCTCGGCGAACCAGGCCTTGACCCGCTCCGGCTCGCCCTCGGGCATGAACTCGGCGGGCCGGCGGCCCAGCATCTCGACCTCCTCGTAGCCGAGCAGCGATTGCACGCGGTCGGAGAGATACGTGTAGCGCCACTCGCCGTCGGTCTCCCAGACGTACTCGCCGGCGGCTCGCACCACGTCGCGGAAGCGCTGCTCGCTCGCGCGCAGGGTCTGCTCGGCTTCCTTGCGCTCGGTGATGTCGATGGAGACGCCGGTCAGGCCGGTCACCTCGCCGCCGGGGTCCTTGAGCGGCGCGTAGTGCACCACGAAGTCGCGGCCGCTCACCGTGCTCTCGAACACGCCCGGGTTGCCGGCGAGCCCGCGGCGCAGCTCCGCGAGCACCGTCGGATAGTCGCGGTAGAGGTCGAACACGCTCTGGCCCACCGCCTCGCCGGGCGCGAGTCCCACCGCCGCGAGGCCCTTGCCCTCGGAGAACGTGAACACGCCGCGGGTGTCCAGCGCGAACACCACCAGCGGCGTATTGGTGACGACCGTGCGCAGCCGCTGCTCGCTCTCGCGCAGGGCGCGCTCGGAGCGCAGGCGCTCGGTGATCTCGGTGACCAGCGCCACGACGCCGACCACCTTGCCGCGCTCGTCGATGTCCGGCACCAGCGTGATCTCGATGTCGCGCACCGAGTTGCCGCGCAGCTCGCGCCGCTGGTAGGTCACGGGCTCGCCGCGCAGCGTGCGCGCGAAGTAGGGCCGCACGCGGTCCAGCGTATCGGCGCCGATGATGGCGCTCAGGTGCCGTCCGACGACGTCGCGCTGCGACAGCCCGAAGAAGCCAGCGTACTGCGCGTTGGCGAAGCGGCAGGTGAGGTCGGCGTCGAACTGCGCGATCATGGCCGGCACGTTGTCCGTGATCAGGCGCAGCTGCGCCTCCTGCTCGCGCACCGCGCGCTCGGCCAGGTAGTGGGCCGTGATGTCGCGGCCGATGCCGCGGTAGCCGCGGAACTCGCCGCGGCCGTCGAACAGGGGCTCGCCGCTGATCTGCACGTAGTGGAGGCGCCCGTCGGGGTCCACCGACTGCGCGATCACCTCGCGGAAGGGGCGGCGCGCGGCAAGGGTGCCGCGGTGCTGGCGCTCGGTGTCGGGGTCCAGCCGCAGGAAGGGCAGGTCGAAGCGCGTCTTGCCGAGGTAGTCCTCGGGGCGGCGGCCGACCGCCGAGATGCCGCGCGAAATGAAGGTGAAGCGCAGCCGCTCGTCCTGCTCCCAGTACCAGTCGGAGGAAAGGTCGAGCAGGCTGCGGAAGCGCTGCTCGCTTTCGCGCAGCGCGTGCTCGCCGCGCTTGCGCTCGGTGACGTCGCGGCCGACGCCGCGGTAGCCGACGAACTCGCCGTCGGGCCCGAACACCGGCGCGCCGCTGATCTCGATGAAGCGCACCGACCCGTCCTCGTTGGTGCGCTGGAGCTCGAGGTCGTAGAACGGCCGATGGGCCGCCAGCGTGGCGCGGTGCTCGGCCCAGACGTCGTCGTCGGCGTGCAGGAAGGGCAGGTCCCAGCGCGCCTTGCCGATGGAGCGGCCATGGTCGATGCGGCTCATGGCGCGGGCGCCGGCCATCACCGCGGTCATCCGGAACTGGTCGTCCTGCTCCCAGAACCAGTCGGCGGAGAGCTCGGTCAGCATGCGGAAGCGCGCCTCGCTGCGGCGCAGCGCCGTCTCGGCCGCGAGCCGCTGCACGCGCAGGGCGGAGAGCGTCAGCGTGGTCAGCGAGATCGCGGCGACGAACACGTGCAGCGTCGACACGGTGCCCACGGCCAGCAGCGCCTTGCCGCCGATGATCAGGCCGGCCACCGCGCCGGCCGCCGCCGCCAGGCTGGTGACGGCCACCTCGCCGGGGCGGAAGCGCAGCGCGGCCCAGGCGAGCACCGGGAACAGCAGGATCTGCAGCGCGCTGGTGGAGACGAACTCCACCAGCTCGTCGGAGAAGATCGCGTAGGAGAACAGGCCGGCCAGAACCGCCACGAGGCCGACGCCGATGGCCTGGCCGGGGTCGCCGCGGCTGCGCGCGGGCCAGCCGGCGACGGCCGGCGCCACGGCGATGGCTCCC
>CAZGTK010000283.1:0-4034 GCA_964528415.1 uncultured Burkholderiales bacterium
CGCGCCGACCGCGGTCACGCGCCTGCTCGACCTCGGCGTCGCGCCGTACCTGATCCGCTCGACGCTGCTCGGCGTGCTGGCCCAGCGCCTGGTGCGCACGCTCTGCCCGCACTGCCGCGCGCCGGCGGCGCTCGACGAGGCCGCCTGGCAGGCGCTCACCGCGCCGTGGAAGCTGCCGCTGCCGGCCCAGGCAAGCCGCGCCGACGGCTGCCTGGAGTGCCGCATGACCGGCTACATCGGCCGCATCGGCATCCACGAGCTCGTCACCGTGACGCCGGCGCTGCGCGAGCTGATCGACGGCGGCTGCGACCTCCCGCGGCTGCGCGAGCAGGCGCGCCGCGACGGCATGAAACCGCTGCGACTGGCCGGCGCGCTGAAGGTGGCGGCCGGCGTCACCACCATCGAGGAGGTGCTGAAGGTGGCGCCGCCGGCCTCGGAAGCGACGCCCGCGGCCGCGCCGGCCGCCGGCTAAGCCTTTGCGCCCCCTTCGCGCACGCGGGTAAGCTTCAGTCCACCGATGACGACCGGCGAAAACGCTCTTGCCCATGCCGCCCGCCCGACCAGCGCGGGCCAGTGCGTGCTGTTGAACGCCGGCACGCTGCTCGTCTACGTCGCGCTGGCGCAGGCCGGCCTGCGGCTCGCGAGCTTCGAAGGCGTGGTCTCGACGCTCTGGCTGCCCTCGGGCCTCGCGCTGGCGATGCTGCTGCGTTACGGTGCGCGGCTCGCGCCGGCGGTGTTCCTGGGCGCGCTGATCGCCTCGTCGACGGCCGGGGTTCCCCTGCTCTCGTCCGCGACCTTCGCCGCCGGCAGCACGCTGGCGGCGCTCGCCGGCGCCCGCCAGCTGCGGCGCTTCTGCGACTTCCGCGCGGGCTTCTCCCGCATCCAGGACGTGTTCGCGCTGTTCGCCACGGCGGCGCTGACCTCGCTGGTGAGCGCCTCGGCGGGCACGCTCGGCGTCTGGCTGTTCGGCGCGCCGCCGGCCGAGCTGCCGCGGCTGTGGGCGATCTGGTGGCTGGGCGACGGTCTCGGCATCGTCGCGGTCACGCCGATCCTGCTGGCGTGGTGGGCGCGCGGCAAGCGGGCGCTCGACGGCGCGCAGTGGACCGAAGCGGTCGTCGTCACGGCGGCGGTGGTCGCCGTGACGGTCGCCGCCCACGACGGGCCGCTGGAGTCCACCGGCGCCCAGGTGGCCACCGCGTCGCTCGTGTTCCCGCTGATGGTGTGGTGCGCGGTGCGCCTGCCGCCGCTGGTGGCGCACGTGGCGGCGCTGGCGGCCGCCCTGGCGGCGGTCTGGGGAACCGCGCGCGGCGTCGGGCCCTTCGCGACGGCCGAGACCTGGCAGGGCCTGGTCTACCTCGATCTGCCGCTGGCGGCCCTGTTCCTGATGACCCAGATCATCGCCGCCACCAACAGCCAGCGGCGCTCGTCGATCTCGGCGCTGCGGCGCAGCGAGGAGACGTTCCGCGCGCTGGTGCAGAATTCCAAGGACATCATCACGATCCACCGTCCGGACGGCACCACGTTCTACGAGTCGCCGTCGGCCGAGCGCCTGCTGGGCTACGGGCCGGGCGGTCTCATCGGCCGCAATCCGTTCACCATCATCCACCCCAAGGACGTCGACGCCGCGCGCGAGGCGTTTCAGCGCCTGGTGAGCTCGCCCAACGCCGAAATGTCGATGGAGCTGCGCTACCGCAAGGCCGACGGCTCCTGGATCTACCTGGAAACGGTGGGCGCCAACCGGCTCGACTACCCCGGCATCCGCGGCATCGTGCTCACGTTCCGCGACGTCACCGAGCGCAAGCAGGCGGAAGCCGCGCTCAAGGCGAGCGAGCAGCGCTACATGCTGGCGATGGAGGGGGCGAGCGACGGCATGTGGGAGATCCACAGTGCCAGCAAGGAGCTCTACGTTTCGCCGCGCCTGCTGTCGATGCTGGGCTACTCGGCGGAGAGCCTGCGCGACGCCGCCTCCTGGGAAGCGCTGATCCACGCCGAGGACGTCGACGACTACCGGCGCGAGGTGGCCGCGCACCTCAAGGGCACCACCGATCACCTCGAGTGCGAGTATCGCCTGCGCGCGGCCAACGGCGAGTACCTGTGGGTGTTCTCACGCGGCATCGCCGCCCGCGACCGCTACGGCAAGCCGCTGCGGCTGGCCGGCTCGATCGTCGACATCACCCAGCGCAAGCGCGCCGAGGCCCGCATCGAGCACCTGGCGACGCGCGACGCGCTGACCGGCCTGCCCAACCGCCTGCTGCTGAACGACCGCCTGGCCCAGTACATCCACACCAGCCGCCGCGGCGGCCAGAGCTTCGCCGTGCTGTTCATCGACCTCGACCGCTTCAAGACCATCAACGACTCGCTCGGCCACGACGCCGGCGACGAGCTGCTGCGGGAGGTGGCGGCACGGCTCGAAGGCTGCGTGCGCAAGGAGGACACGCTGGCGCGCCTGGGCGGCGACGAGTTCGTCGTCGCGCTGCACGGCATCCGCAACGCCACCGACGCGGCCCAGGTGGCGCAAAAAGTCTTGAAGCGCCTGCACCAGCCCTACGTGCTGCCGAGCCGCACGCTCTCCAGCAGTTGCTCGGTCGGGATCGCCATCTACCCGTACGACGGCGAGGACATCGCCACGCTGATGAAGAACGCCGACACCGCGATGTACCACGCCAAGGACCGCGGCCGGAACAACTACCAGTTCTTCTCCGCCGACATGACCGCCAAGGCGCTGGAGCGGCTGACCGTCGAGAACGACCTGCGCCGCGCGATCGAGAAGGGCGAGTTCACGCTGCACTTCCAGCCCCAGGTGAACGTGCGCTCGGGCGAAGTGGAGGGCGCCGAAGTGCTGGTGCGCTGGCAGCACCCCGAGCGCGGGCTCATCTCGCCGCACCGCTTCGTCGGCGTCGCCGAGGAGACCGGCCTGATCGCGCCGCTCGGCGAGTGGGTGCTGGAGGCCGCCTGCGAGCAGGCGCAGGCGTGGCAGCGCGCCGGCTACCCGCGCCTGAAGGTGGCCGTCAACCTCTCGGCCGGGCAGTTCCTCAAGCACGGCGACCTGGTGCGCGCCGTGAACCGCATCCTCGCGCGCACCGGCCTCGATCCGGCCTGCCTCGAGCTGGAGATCACGGAGAGCCTGCTGCTTTCCAACGTCGAGGAGCACGTGCTGACCCTGCAGAAACTGGGCAAGATCGGCACGCCGCTCTCGGTGGACGATTTCGGCACCGGCTACTCGAGCCTGTCCTACCTCAAGCGGCTGCCGATCGACGTGCTCAAGATCGACCGCACCTTCGTGCGCGACCTCGAGACCGATGCCGACGACGCCGCCATCGTCTCGGCCATCATGGCGCTGGCCCGCAGCCTCAAGCTCAAGGTGGTGGCCGAAGGGGTCGAGACGCTGGGGCAGCTCGACGCGCTTAAGCGGCTCGACTGCGACTGGTACCAGGGCTTCCTGTTCAGCAAGCCGCTCGCGGCGGAGGAATTCGAGGCCCGGTTCCTGCGGCCGCTGACGCTGCCCTTCGGCCGCGAGGCGTCGTCGTAGGCTTCCCGCGCCCGAGGCCAGCCCTTCCACGAGCGGGCACAGAACCTGCATTGGCACGTGCCGTGACGAGCCGACACCCTCCCAACCTGCCGCTGACCCTCGCCGGCAACATCGTCCTGGCCGTCGCCGTGTATCTGCTGGCCGGGGCCGGCGAGCGCTTCGCCGCCGCGCCGCTGCTGAGCAGCGTGTGGCCGGTGGCGGGGCTCGCGCTCGGCGCCGTCGTGGTCGGCGGTCACCGGCTGCTGGCCGGCGTGTTCGCGGGCGTGCTGGCGCACGCCCTCGGGCTGGGCCTGGCGCCGGCCGCTGCGTTCGTCGCGGCCATCGGCCAGGCCGCCGCGGCGAGCGCCGGCGCGGTGGTGATGCATCGCGTCACCCGTTTCGATCCAGCCATGCGCCGCATCGGCGACATCGCGGCGCTGGTGCTGGCCGGCGGCGCGGTGACGGCGGCCATCGGCTCGCTGGCAATGGGGGCGGCGCTGGCCGTTTCCGTCCAGGCGCTGCCGCC
>CAZGTK010000284.1:0-3971 GCA_964528415.1 uncultured Burkholderiales bacterium
GCCTCGAGGTTGGTCTTGAAGATGGTCTCGTCGAAGCTGCGGCCGGAGACGAAGCCGCCGGTGTTGACGTCGATCGTGGTCAGAGCCTCGGTCTGGTCGATGATGAGGTAGCCGCCGGACTTGAGGTCCACGCGCCGCGCCAGCGCCTTCTCGATCTCGTCCTCGACCCCGTAGAGGTCGAACAGCGGCCGCTCGCCGGCGTAGTGGTCGATGCGCTCCACCGCGTTGGCGACGAAGTCGCTGGCGAACGCGATCATCTTCTGGTAGGTCTCGCGCGAGTCCACCAGGATGCGGGCGGTGTCCTCGCCGACGAAGTCCCGCAGCACGCGCATCGACAGCGTCAGGTCCTGGTACAGCAGGCTGGGCGCGCCGGAGACGCGGGACTTCTCCTGGATGTCGGCCCACTGCCTCTTCAGGTAGGCGATGTCGGCCACCAGCTCGCCCTCGGTGGCCGCCTCCGCGTTGGTGCGGATGATGTAGCCGCCGCCTTCGCCGGGCGGGATCAGCTGCAGCAGCTTCTCCTTGAGGAGCTGCCGCTCGGTCTCGTCCTCGATGCGCTGGGAGATGCCGATGTGGGATTCCTGGGGCAGGTAGACGAGGAAACGTCCGGCGATGCTGATCTGCGTGGACAGGCGCGCGCCCTTGCTGCCGATCGGATCCTTGATCACCTGCACCAGCAGGTTCTGGCCCTCGGACAGGACCCGTTCGATGGGCAGCTCGCCCGGGTTGCCGTTCTGCCGCAGTCCCCAGATGTCGGCCACGTGCAGGAAGGCCGCGCGGTCGAGGCCGACATCGACGAAAGCCGACTGCATCCCGGGCAGCACCCGCGATACGCGGCCGACGTAGACGTTGCCCACCAGCCCGCGGCTGGTCGTGCGCTCGACGTGCAGCTCTTGGACGACGCCCTGCTGGATCACCGCGACGCGGGTTTCCTGGGGCGTGACGTTGATGAGGATCTCGTCGCTCATGGCCGTGGGCTCTCGCCGCGGCCCCGGCCGGCGCGTCCCGAGGGGAAGCCGCTAGCCGCCCGGGGCGAGGCGGTCAAAGGATTCCACAGCCGAAATGTTTGAGCAACCGGGACGTCTCGAACAGCGGCAGCCCCATGACGCCCGAGTAGCTGCCGTGCAGGGATTCGATGAACACCGCGGCGAGGCCCTGGATCGCGTACGCGCCGGCCTTGTCCATCGGCTCGGTGCTGGCGACGTAGGCGGCAATCTCGGCTTCGTCGAGGTCGCGGAAGGTCACCGCGGACGCCGACAGCGCCGTCTCCACGCGGTCCTCGAAAGCCACCGAGACCGCCGTGAAGACCTGGTGCGTGCGTCCCGACAGGCGCCGCAGCATGTCGGCGGCGTGGTGCGCTGACTCGGGCTTGCCGAGGATCTCGTCGCCCAGCGTCACGGCCGTGTCGGCGGCGACCAGCGGAAACACCGGATACATGCGCGGCAGGCGGCGCTGCATCAGGTAGCGCATGCCGACCGCCGCCTTGGCCTCGGCGATGCGCACCGCGTACGCGTCCGGCGCCTCGTCCGGCAGCGGCGACTCGTCGACGTCGCGGCCACGGTCGGCGCCCTCGCGCAGCATCAGCAGTTCGAACTCGATGCCGATCTGCTTGAGCAGCTCGCGCCGGCGCGGGCTGCGCGAGGCGAGGTAGACGCGGCGGCGGAGGCTGGCGCTCATCGGGCGACGGGGGCGGCTGCCGTCACGCGCGGTGATAGGGATGTCCCTTCAACAGGGACACCGCGCGGTAGAGCTGTTCGGCAAGCAGGACGCGGGCCAGCGCGTGCGGCAGCGTCAGGGCGGAGAGCGAGAACGTGCGGTCGGCGACTCGCTTCACGTCCGGATGCAGCCCGTCGGCGCCGCCGATGACGAACGCCAGCGGTGTCCCATCGGCCATGGCCCGCTCGAGAAACCGCGACAAGGTGCGCGTGTCGATCCCCTGCCCCTTTTCGTCCAGAACGACGCGCAGCGCGCCGGCCGGAATGGCGGCGAGGATGCGCTCGGCCTCCGCCTTCATCGCGCTCCTGGCGTCGCCGTGCGACGTCCGCCGCGCGGCCGCCACCTCCCTCAAGTCCACCCTCGCCTCGCGCGGCATTCGCCGGAGGTACTCCGCCGTCGCGGCCTCGGCCCACGCCGGCAGCTTCTCGCCGACCGCGACGATGGTGAGCTTCACTGCGGCGGCGCGAGGGGCTCAGCGCGCCCTCGCCGACGCCGTCCGGCGGGCTGTGGCGCGCGCCGGCCGTTCGCCGCCCCACAGCTGCTCGAGGTCGTAATACTCGCGCACCGCCGGCTGCATGATGTGCACGACGGCGTCGCCGAGGTCCACCAGGATCCACTCGGCGGAGCCCTCGCCCTCGACGCCGTGGACGGTGCCGCCGGCCTTCTTTACTTCTTCCTGGACATTTCGGGACAGCGCCCGCGTCTGCCGCGCCGACTCGGCCGAGGCGATGATCATGCGATCGAACAGGGGCGTGATTTTCGTGACGTTGAGCACCACGATGTCGCGCGCCTTGATGTCTTCCAGCGCGCCCACCGCGGTCTTGACCAGCTTGTCGATTCTCATCGGCCTCCGGCCGGATAGAGGGACTGCGAGCGAATATAATCGAGAACCGAATCGGGAAGCAAATAACGCACGCTGGCGCCGCGCGCGAGCCGCTCGCGGATGTCGCGGGCGGAGATCTCGAGCAGTCGGGTCGCCGCGACGACGATGCGGCCGGCCGGGTCCCCGGCCAGCGCCGACGGCGCGTCGGCGCGGCGCTCGCGCCACAGCCGCGCGAGCGCCGCATCCCAGCGCTCCGGCGCGATGGCTTCGCCCGGGCGGGCCACCACCGCGATGTGGGCAAGTTCCGGCAGCCGTTCCCAGCGCGACCACGCGGGCAGCCGGGCGAAGGCGTCGGCGCCGAGGATCAGCACGAAGGCGGCCTGCGCCCCGGCGCCCGCGCGCAGATACTCCAGCGTATCGACCGTGTAGCTGACGCCCGGCCGATCCAGCTCGCAGCGCTCGAGCGCGAACCTCGGATTGCCGGCAATGGCCAGCGCCACCATCTGCGCGCGGTGCGACGGCGCGGCCGAGGGCTCGCCGCGCAGGTTGGGCCGCGCCGCCGGCACGAAGCGCACCTCGTCGAGCGCGAGCTGTTCCGCGACCTCCTCGGCGACGCGCAGGTGGGCGAGGTGGATGGGATCGAAGGTGCCGCCGTAGACGCCGATCAGCCGCACCGGCGCAGCTCCGGCGGCAGCGGGCGGGCGGCGCCGGGACGCCGGCAGGCGGTGCCGCGCGCCGCGAAAGCCGCCGTCAAAGGACGAGCCGGCGCAAGTCCGCCAGCAGCGCCGCGAGGTACGCGTTGAAGCGCGCCGCAGCGGCGCCGTCCACGACGCGGTGGTCCCACGACAGCGACAGCGGCAGGATCAGCCGCGGCACGAACTGCTTGCCGTCCCAGACCGGGCGCATCGACGAGCGGCACACGCCGAGGATCGCGACCTCCGGCGCGTTGATGATCGGCGTGAAGTAGGTGCCGCCGATGCCGCCCAGCGACGAAATCGAGAACGTGCCGCCCTGCATGTCGCCCGGCGCCAGCTTGCCGGCGCGCGCCTTGGCGGCGAGCTCGCCCATCTCGCGGGCGATGTCGATGACGCCCTTGCGGTCTGCGTCCCTGATGACGGGCACCACCAGCCCATTCGGCGTGTCCGCGGCGAAGCCGATGTGATAGTACTTCTTGAACACGATCGACTCGCCGTCGAGCGACGCATTGAACTCGGGGAAGCGCTGCAGGGCGGCGACGCACGCCTTCACCAGGAACGCCAGCATCGTGATCTTGACGCCGCCCTTCTCGTGCTCCTTGTTCATCTGCACGCGGAACGCCTCGAGTTCGGTGATGTCGGCGTCGTCGTGGTTGGTGACGTGGGGTATCGAGACCCAGTTGCGGTGCAACGCGGGGCCCGAGATCTTCTTGTTGCGCGAGAGCGGCTGCGTCTCC
>CAZGTK010000285.1:0-3961 GCA_964528415.1 uncultured Burkholderiales bacterium
GGCGACTACTCGCGCGGCGCCGCCGGCTTCTGGGTGGAGAACGGCGAGATCGCCTACCCGGTGCAGGAGATCACCATCGCCGGCAACCTGGCGGAGATGTTCCGCGGCGTCGTCGCCGTGGGCACCGACGTCGTCGTGCGCGGCTCCAAGCAGTGCGGCTCGATCCTGATCGAGCGCATGACCGTGGCGGGCGACTGACGGTCACCCGCGCGCGCGCATGGGCCGTCGCATTCATTTTCGCTCGCTTGCGGTCGTGGTCGTGCTGGCGGCTCTGGCGGCCGGCTGCGGCGACGCGACGCCGAAGCTCGCGCCGCTCTCGCCCGGCGACGTCGTGCTCGCCTTCGGCGACAGCCTCACGCATGGCACCGGGGCGACCCCGGAAACCAGCTATCCCGCGGTCCTGGCCGCGCTCATCGGCCGCGAGGTGGTGCGCGCCGGCGTGCCCGGCGAGGTGACCGCGCAGGGACTCGAGCGGCTGCCGGTCGTGCTCGACGAGGTCAATCCGCGGCTGGTGCTTCTTTGCCTCGGCGGCAACGACATGCTGCGCCGCTCCAGCAACGGCGATACCGCCGAGAACCTGCGCGCGATGGTGCGCCTGATCCGCGATCGCGGCATCGACGTGGTGCTGATCGCGGTGCCGGAGCCGAAGCTGCTGGGCGATCCGCCGCCTTTCTACCAGACCATCGCCAAGGAGTTCCGCGTGCCGCTCGAAGCGGAGGTGGTCAAGGACATTCTCTACGACGCCCGGCTCAAGGCCGATCCGATCCATCCCAACGCCGAGGGCTACCGCGAGATGGCGCAGGCGCTGGCGCGGCTGCTGAGGGATTCCGGGGCGATCTGAGAGCGGTGCGATAATGGCGCGCGGGAACGAAACGGAGGCAGGGCGATGAGACGGCGGGCATTCCTCAGGGGCGCGGGCGCGGGCCTGGCGGCGGGAGCGCTGGGGGCGCCCGCGGTCGCGCGGGCCCAGGGCGCGGTGCGCTGGCGCATGGCCTCCAGCTATCCGAAGAGCCTCGACACGCTGTTCGGCACCGCCGAGCGCTTCTGCCAGCGCGTCGCCGCGCTGACCGGCGGCAAGTTCGTGATCCGGCCGTTCGCCGGCGGCGAGATCGTGCCGGGCCTGCAGGTGCTGGACGCGGTGCAGCAGGGCACGGTCGAGTGCGGGCAAAGCGCGAGCTACTACTACGTCGGCAAGAACAAGGCTTTCGCCTTCGACACCGCGCTGCCGTTCGGCATGACGGCGCGCCAGCAGAACGCCTGGGTCTACCACGGCGGCGGGCTCCAGCTGCTGCGGGAGCTGTTCGCCGGGTACGGGGTCGTCAACTTCCCGGCGGGCAACACCGGCGCCCAGATGGCGGGGTGGTTCCGCAAGGAGGTGAAGTCGCTGGCCGACCTCAAGGGCCTCAAGATGCGCATTCCCGGCATGGGCGGCGAGATCATGGCGCGGCTCGGCGTGGTGCCGCAGACGCTGGCCGGCGGCGACGTCTACCCGGCGCTCGAGCGCGGCACCATCGACGCCACCGAGTGGGTCGGCCCCTACGACGACGAGAAGCTGGGCTTCCACAAGATCGCGAAGAACTACTACTACCCGGGCTGGTGGGAGCCGGGACCGATGCTGTCGTTCTACGTCAACCGCAAGGCCTGGGACGGCCTGCCGAAGGAATACCAGCACGCGTTCGAGGTCGCCTCCGCGGAGGCCAACGTCCACATGCTCGCCGAGTACGACGCCAGGAACCCGCCGGCGCTCGCGCGGCTCATCAAGCAGGGCGTGCAGCTGCGCGAGTTTCCGCGCGACGTGATGGAGGCGGCGCTGAAGGAGGCGTTCGCGCTGTACGAGGACGAGGCGGCGAAGAACCCCGCGTTCCGGAAGATCTACGCGGAATGGAAGAAATTCCGCGAGGCCCAGTACCAGTGGTTCGCCACCGCGGAGCTGAGCTACGCCGCTTTCGCATTCCCGGCGAAGCGATGACGAGCCGCCTGCGCGAGCTGCTGGTCGGGACGATCGCCGAAGCGCAGGCGCGGGGGTTCGTCGCGCTCGTCTCCAGCGAGCGGCTGCGCCGGGTCGGCGCCCATCGCATGGCCGCCGAGGTGGACGCGGAAAGCGCCGGGCGGGCGCGGGCGCGGGTGGCGCGCCCCTATCTGCGCGGCGACGGGCTCGAGATCGGCGCGCTGCATTTTCCGCTGCGCGTGCCGCGGCGCGCGCGCGTGCGCTACGTCGACCGCATGAGCAAGGCGGACGCGCTGCGCGCGTTCCCGGACCTGGACCCGGCGCGGGTGGTCTCGCCGGAGTTCATCGACGACGGCTTCACGCTGGCCGACGTGCCCGACGCGTCGCAGGACTTCCTGATCGCCAACCACGTGCTCGAGCATTCGCCCGACGTCATGGGCACGCTGGAGACGTGGTCGCGCGTGCTGCGCCCGGGCGGCCACCTGGTCCTGTCGGTGCCGGTCGCCGCCCGCTGCTTCGACCGCGAGCGGCCGCTGACGCCGGTCGCGCACTTCGAGGAAGACTACCGCCTGCGGCAGGCCGGACGCGAGGACGAGTTCTGGCAGGCGACCCGCGCGCACTACGACGAGTGGACCCGCACCTCCCACGTCAACATCCTGCGCGAGCAGGGCAGGGAGGCGCCCGAGCGCAGCGAGGCGCAGATCGAGCGCGAGACCGACGCGCGCCTCGCGCAGCGCGTCGAGATCCATTTCCACACCTTCTCGGCGCCGTCGTTCGGCGCCATGCTGGCGCGCTTCTGCGAGGCGATCCGGCCGGGGATGACGGTGGCCCGGGTGGCCGACCTGACCACCGAGGTCATGGGCATCGTGCGCCGCGACGCCTGACCGGCGCGGGCCTACCTGCCCGCCAGGTGCAGCACCAGCCCGGGGAAGGCGATCACGAGGCCCACCATCACCAGCTGGATCACGACGAACGGCACCGCGCCCCAGTAGATGTCGGTGGTCTTCACCTCCTTCGGCGCGACGCTGCGCAGGTAGAACAGCGCGAAGCCGAACGGCGGGTGCATGAACGAGGTTTGCATGTTCACCGACAGCAGCACGCCGAACCAGACCAGGTCGATGCCGAGCTTCTGCGCCACCGGCGCCAGCAGCGGGATCAGGATGAAGGCGATCTCGAAGAAGTCGAGGAAGAACGCGAGCAGGAAGATGATCACGTTCACCACGATCAGGAAGCCGATCACGCCGCCCGGCAGCCCCGAGAGCAGGCCCTCGACCCAGAGGTCGCCGTCGACCCCGCGGAAGGTGAGGCTGAAGATCGTCGAGCCGATGAGGATGAAGATCACGAAGCTGGTCAGGCGCGCCGTCGTGTCCATCGCGCCGCGCAGGGCGGGCAGCGTCAGCTTGCGCTTCGCCGCGGCCAGCGCGAGCGCGCCCGTGGCGCCCATCGCGCCGCCCTCGGTCGGCGTGGCGACGCCGACGAAGATCGTCCCCAGAACCAGGAAAATGAGCACGAGCGGCGGCACCATCGAGACCGCGACGCGCCTTGCCAATGCCGCGCCGCGCAGCGTGCGCGCGTGCGGCGGCAGCGCCGGTGCCGCCTGCGGCCTGGCGATGCTGACGGTCGCGATCCAGCCCAGGTAGAGCGCCGTCAGCACGAGGCCCGGCAGCAGCGCGCCCTCGTACATGTCCCCGACCGAGACGCCGAGCTGGTCGGCCATGACGATGAGCACGATGGACGGCGGCACGATCTGCGCCAGCGTGCCGGAGGCGGTGATCGCGCCGCTGGCGATCGCCGGACTGTAGCCATAACGCAGCATGATGGGCAGCGAGATCAGGCCCATCGAGATCACCGCGGCCGCGACCACGCCGGTGGTCGCCGCGAGCAGGGCACCGACGAAGATCACCGCCAGGGCGAGGCCGCCGCGGACCGGCCCGAACACCTGGCCGACGGTGTCGAGGAGTTCCTCGGCCATGCCGCTGCGCTCGAGCACCAGGCCCATCAGCGTGAAGAAGG